>JASEGR010000031.1 GCA_030017955.1 Candidatus Eisenbacteria bacterium | reverse complement strand
TAACTTGTGGCACTCGATACCATGTTCATGTAAGTTTATGCATAAAGCAGGCTAGGCGTCTGCGCACCATCATGTTTGCAATGCGCTATCAACGAATCACGTTGGAATCAGAAATATGACTTCATTTACAGCATTCCTGCCATCACATTTCATTATGATCATGGCGTCTTGGCCGGCAGCTATGCACCTGGCCGGGAAACGGCGGAAGTTCGATTCAGTGATGTCAGCAGCTATTTGGGGCATGTATGTTTGTGTGGTGCAGGCGGATATCGAATTTCTCAGATTGCCGTAAGCATGTTGAAAGGCGATGGGGGATTATTGGAAAAAGGCGATTTTGCGCTGATTAGCAGTCGGGATCATACCGTAAGCGATGTCATTGCGTTTGTTCTTGGTTGCACCCGCAGGCGCGATCCTGACAAGAATCAATATTCTATTGATGAGGCCATAGAAGCACCCAGAAGAGAGTATCATTACTACATTGGTTATCACCCGCAAAAGAAGGCCGTCCATATTGTCTATCGCAAACATCTCCTCATCGGAAATGAACAGATGGACCGTTTGTGGAAAGTGGAGTTGGCCTATGACCAAAATCCGGCGACTGTCAGTCCGTCGGATTTGAAACTGTATCAGGATACGATGGTCGGTATGGTGAAAGAAGTCTTGACAGGGCAAAAAGAAGCATTATTCGAAGCGAAGCTAATTGATTACGATAACTTCATGTCGCAGTTAAACAGATTGAAATCCGGAAATCTCTAATCGGCTGCACAAGTCGCTTCACCAGAAGAGCTGCGATGGACAGAATAACCGTATTTGACAAGCACGCTGACGAGTATGACCGCTGGTTTGATGAAAACGAGCAAGTCTACCAAGCTGAAGTCAGCGATGGCCATGGTGAAGGTGCGTTTGTAGTCCTTGCCGCGACAAAATCCAGGAGGGAGAGCAGAGTATGAAAATCCTGTCCCTCATCAATAACGCTCGTTGAGCTAACTAACTCAGTGGACAATGGAAACGGACAAGGTGCTTACGTTTTGAGAGTATGTGAAGCAAGGAGGTGCTCATGACGAAATGGCATGGGATTTCGATAGCGCTCGGGCTGTTGGCTGCTCTCGCGCTATACGCGGGGCATGCGGCCTGGGCTTTGGGGGCTGAAATGGAGGGGATCGATATGCAGAACATCCACCATAAGCTCTCGACTCAATACTTCAACGACTGCTGGACCATCATCGACAAGCCCGACAGGTCTCCCGATGATGTCGAGAACATGCTGCTTCTTGCCTATGCATCCTTATGGCACTGGAAACAACGGGGAGACTGTAAGCCGCTCAACCTTTCGGTCGGGTACTGGCAAGTCTCCAGGGTGCACGCTCTGGCGGGGCAATACGAAATGGCCAGACTGTTTGGCGAGAAGTGCCTGAAGATCGGAAAGGACAATAAGCTTCCACCATTTTACCTGGGTTACGCCTACGAAGCTTTGGCTCGCGCCGAAGCCCTCCACAAAGATTCTGGAGCAGCCAGAGACTGCCTTGCCGCGGCCAAAGAGCAGCTTGCGGAAGTGAAGGAGAAAGAGGATGCAGAATTGCTTCGGGCTGACTTGACCGATCTGGAAAAATCCATTCCGAAATAAGCGGAAGCAGGCGGCGGCAAATAGCCGCGCCCGAGCCGCGGTGTCGTCCGACAACGTCATGCGGAGCACGGCGGCGACGCGCATGATTGTCAGGCATCAGGCGGTAAGAATGCCGCACAGAGAACGAAAGCAGGTTCAAGAATGGAAAGAACAATAGAGAGATTGTATTCTCAGTTGGAAGAACGGGGTTTGAAAGGGCGGGTCGTGTCCATCCGGCGCCTTCGGGATTTGCAGGATGAGATCGAAGGCCGTCACGCGCAGGGCGCTTTCGATGAAGAATTCTACCGTGAACGATTGACGTTTTTCACATTCAAACCGCCGGATGATTTTCCTGCGGCCAGTTCCCTAATTGTAGTAGCTGTGCCGCGGCCTCAAACCAGAATCAGCTTCACCTGGAATGATAAAACGCTGGCGCTCACCCTTCCTCCAACCTACCTAGCGCACCGGGAGATTGCCCGGGAGACCGGAGATATTCTCACAGAGTTGCTTCGTCCAGAAGGACACCGCGTAGTTCCGGCCAGACTGCCGCAGAAAGCCCTTGCTGTAGGAAGCGGCCTTGCCGAATACGGGCGGAACAATATCTGCTACGTCCCAGGGATGGGGAGCTTTTTCCAGCCCGTACCTTTTTGCTCCGACCTGCCCTGTCCCGCAGACACATGGCGCGAGCCGCGCATGATGGACAGATGCGAAACATGCGAGGCGTGCTTAATTAAGTGCCCCACCGGCGCGATCACTTCCGAGCGTTTTCTTCTGCGCACCGAGCGGTGCATAGTATTTCACAACGAAAGATCGCAAGAGTATCCGTTTCCAGCCTGGATAGACCCCGCTTCGCACAATTGCGTGATGGGCTGCATGCTCTGTCAGCAGTTCTGTCCTGAGGACAAACCATTTCTGGATTGGTTCGGAGGTAATGAGGAATTCTCTCACGAGGAAACCTCCCTCCTTCTGGCAGGTGCTTCACCTGATCGCCTGCCTGCTGCGACCGCGAAAAAACTGGAACGGCTCGAACTATTGGATTCCCTTGACGTCCTCCCCCGCAACCTGGGCGTTTTCCTAAAACCGGAGCTTCTCAATCCCTGACGCTCTCCTGACCGCCAGCTTTCCGATTTCAGTTCAAAGACAATTGCCGCCTTCGGATTCGATGCAACCGGTTTTTTGGTCTTTTCTCAGCGGATGGCTTTCATGTAGAGTGCAAGTGCGATTGGGAGGCAACGCATTTGGCAACAATCCTGATATTGGGCGGCTGCGGGTTTACAGGAAAATTATTGGCGCGCCATCTCCTGGAGCAATCCGGAGCGCGAATCGTCCTGGCAGGACGCAGTCTTGAGAAGGCCCAGGCGTACGCGGACCAACTCAACGCTCAATTCAAGGGCGAGCGGGTTTCACCCGTACGGGTGGACGCGGCAAATGCGGCGAACGTGCGTGAAGCCCTTCGCGGCATGGACCTCCTGCTGGTTGCTGCACCGACGACGCAATACGCCGAGGTAGTCGTTCGGGCTGCGTTGGAGAGTGGCGTGGACTATCTGGATGTCCAACTTGGCGCGCAGAAACTGGCTTTGCTGAAATCACTTGCTCCCGATATCGAACGCGCCAATCGATGTTTCATCACTGAAGCCGGATTTCATCCGGGTCTCCCTGCCGCAATGGTGCGCTATGCTGCCCTTCAACTTGACCGGATGGATAGCGCTCTCACTGCCTGTTACCTCAACATGGGTCATGCACTGCCATACTCAGAAGCTGTGGATGAACTGATGGAAGTTTTTCGGAACTATCAAGCTCAAGTCTTCAAGAACGGCCGCTGGACTAAGACGGGTTCGTTTAGTAGCAGCAGGGTGAATTTCGGCGGGGCAATCGGGGTGCGCAGATGTTATTCAATGTTTTTCGAAGAGCTGCGTCCCCTGCCAGAGATGTATCCGGCACTCAGGGAAATCGGCTTCTACATTTCCGGATCTCACTGGTTTACGGATTGGGTCATCTCGCCACTGGCGATGGCAGGTCTGAAAATTGGCGGGGACCATGCTGTGCGTCCAATGGGGAAACTTGTCTGGTGGGGCATGCAGAATTTCTCGAAACCGCCACACCTTATTTTGCTCAAGATTGAAGCACTGGGTGAGAAGAACGGAAAACCAGTCAGAGTCGAAGCCACCGTCTCGCACCTCGACGGTTACGAGTTGACTGCAATTCCTGTTGTGGCTTGCCTCCTGCAGTACTTGGATGGCCAAGCTCGGCGCCCCGGTCTGTGGATGATGGGACAGTTGGCCGAACCGGTGCGTTTTTTCGAAGATTTGAAACGGATGGGTGTTCAGGTGACAAGCACCATTACGTAAGACTGGTAGCTGCATAGGTTGCTTCCGGCGACGCTTGAATACCGTCGTTGCGCAATCGGACGATTACAGTAACATCGAGCGATATGAAAAACGAGAAACGCGATTTCGACAAAGAGGCCAGTGAGTGGGATGAGATTCCGGGCCATGTCAAGCTGGCAAGCGACATAGCCGCTGCCATGTCTCGTCATGTGCCGCTCAGCACAACCATGGATGTCCTGGACTTCGGCTGCGGGACGGGCCTTCTTACCCTTCCGTGGGCACGGCAGGTGCGATCAATAACGGGCGTTGACAGTTCGCAGGGGATGCTTGACGTCTTCGCTGCCAAGGCCGCCAAGCAAGGATTTGCCAATATCAAAACGCTGCACCTGGATTTGGACAAGGACGAGACGCTCACCGGCAAGTACGACCTGATTGTCAGCAGTATGACCCTGCATCATATTCGGAACATCAAATCGCTTCTCCATCAGTTCCACGGTGTGCTTGTGCCGTCAGGCCTGCTTTGCCTCGCCGATCTGGATCTCGAAGACGGTCAATTTCATCGCGACAATAGCGGCGTGTTCCACTTTGGTTTCGAACGAGGAGTGCTGCGTCGAGCCTTCGTGGATGCAGGTTTTGATGATGTCCTCGACACCACTGCGGTGGAAGAGACCAGACCGATCTCCGATGGTGAAATGAGACGGTTCACGGTGTTTCTGATGATGGGACTTAAGAGAGAAAGAGCATGATCCGGAGAGTCTGTAGTATGTCGCTCACGCAGGTCCCACTGAAAAGGAGAGAATATGGCCTTCAATCTTGAGAAACTATTTGTTGATGTTTTTGCTCCCAAGGATGAAGTTGTCACTGTCATGTATGACTTGCCCGTTGGCAAAATACCCGACAGTGCCGAATGGCGCAAGCGCCGTGAGATGGCGGAAGAATGGCATCGCGAAATTAAAGAGTTTTCAAGAAAATACAATGCCCGGGTGAATCCTTTGCTGACCTACGAAGCAACCGGGTGCAATAACGGCGATTTGCCGGAGTATGGCATCATTGAGGGAAAACGCACCAAGATAAGCGATGTTATGCTCCATTCAACAATCGTCATTTGCATGCCCGAGTTTTCAGCAACAGCGCCCCTACACGGTTACACACGGAAGAATCCTGATCTGCGTGCGGCCAGCATGCCGGGAGTCAACAAAGCGATGGAACTGACCGGGCTATCCGCCGACTACGGCAAGGTTGCCGGAAAATGTGTTCTGTTGGCAAAGTTGTATGAGCAGTCAATCGGCGTCGAGGTGATTTTTTCGACAGGCCACAAGTGCTATTTCGATGTTTCGGATCGCAAAACACCAATGGAGGATAACGGGTTCCTGCACAGAACGACTGACAAGGATGTTTCCCGTGTGGTGAACCTGCCATCGGGTGAAGTGTGCGTCGTGCCGAACGAGAATCCCAACAGTAAGACAGAGGGCAGAGTGCCGGCTGCTTTTGGCCGGGAAACGGCTGTCTTCGTCATTAAACATAACAAGATTGTGGATGTCGAGGGCGATGGAGAAAATGCCGCGAGGATGCGGCGTGAATTTCTTGGCGAACCTGCCATGTGCAATATTGCCGAAGTTGCCATCGGATGCAATGACAAAGCGGTTGTCTCAGGCAATGTTCTTGAAGATGAGAAGGCAGGTTTTCACTGGGCCTACGGCAGAAGCGATCATCTTGGTGGGAAAACCGGAGTACGTGACTTCTCGGCGCCGGGAAAAGTCATTCATCAGGACATTGTTTATGCAAAAGGAAATCCGATAGTCTGCCAAAGACTGGACTTTGTCCTTCGAAGCGGAGAAAAGAAAACGGCCATCACCAATGGGGAATTGCTGATTTAGATGATGGCATTCTCATCAGAGGACCGCTGATGAAAGTCTCGGGTTTCACGTTTGTGCGAAACGCGATGAAGCTCGGCTATCCTGTCGTCGAATCGATTGAATCCGTCCTTCCACTCTGTGACGAATTCGTGGTCAATGTTGCAAACTCTGAGGACGATACTCTGGCCCTGCTGCGGAAGATCGGTTCGCCGAAAGTGAAACTGATGGAATCCGAATGGGACGAAAACCTGAGGCAAGGCGGGAAGCTCCTTTCCATTCTGACAAACAAAGCCCTTCAAGAAGTGAGCGGGGACTGGGCTTTCTACGTTCAGGCGGATGAAGTCCTTCATGAGGACGACGCTCCCGCTGTGGCAAGCTCGATGGAGAGATTCCTGGACGAACCCTCTGTTGACGGGCTACTCTTCGACTACGTTCATTTCTACGGAAGCTACGGCACCGTCGCAAGAGGCAGAAGATGGTACAGAAGAGAGGTCAGGGTTGTGAAGACCGGAAGGGGAATCAACTCCTGGAAGGACGCCCAGGGATTCAGAAAGAACGGAAGAAAACTAACGGCTGCACTCGCAGGAGCAAGGATGTTTCATTACGGCTGGGCGCGAGACGAAAGCCTGATGAGGGAAAAGACGAGAGAATTCGATAAACTGTGGCATGATGATGAGTGGATTGAAAAAGAGCATGGGACAAAACAGGGAGAATCATTCGTACAGGAGGATGAAACCTATCGCTTCGAAGGAACGCACCCGGCTGTCATGAAGAAGCGGATCGAGAGTGTCAAAGCCGGGAATTATTCCCCAAGACCTTATTTCTCATTCAGAGAACATTCGGCAAGAGAGATCCTTCTTCACGCTGTGGAAAGAGTTTCAGGCATCAGAGTCGGTGAATACAAGAACTACAGGTTGTTCAAGGAGTAGCAATTCGCTGTTGAGTGTGGGACCTGGTACCTTCGCTTCACCACCTCCGCAGTGACCCAACTAGGGTTCGCAGGCGGGGAATACCTTTCCCCTGCCTGCTCACCCAAGGTGGGTGGCCCACTGCTCCCGGTGAGTTACGCTCAGGCACCAGGATCCCACGTTGCAGCAGAGTGTTGGTACGGTGCAGCACCAGCTCAAATATGTTCCGGAAGGGGGAAACTAGCACCTGATGAACGCAGGTCCATCAATTCTCATAAGAACTCCTAATTGGCTGGGCGACACGATACTCACCACCCCGGCAATAACCGGAGTGGTGAACGCAAATCCCGATTCGACAATCTCCATTCTGGCTCCGTCAGCTCTTGGCGAGCTCTTCGCTCATGACGGGAGGTTCGAGGAGGTAATCACTTTCAGGCGGGAAGAGGTTTCGGGTTCGCTTCGAGGGGCGATCTCCCTTGCGAAAGAAATTAGGAAGATCGGCTTCGATAAGTTTCTCATTTTTCCCAACTCCTTCTCGTCAGCATTGACGGCCTTTCTATCCGGAACCCGTGATAGGATCGGCTATTCTGCCGAGTGCCGCCGGCCGCTTCTGACCAAGGCCCTTCGCTTCAGGAAAGACCGGAAGAAAACTCACCGTGTGCTCCTCTATGCCGACATTGCCGCGCTTGTGGGCTGTACTCCTGATGATGGTTTGCCCTTGCGGCTCGATCTTCCTCAGGAGGAATCCGATCCTCTCCTGGAGCTCTCAGGATATTCACCGAGGAGCGATGCACCCTTGGTTGCCATCGCGCCATCCTCGTTTGCTTCATCAAGAAGATGGCCGGTCGAACGATTCGCACTTCTCGCAGACCGCCTCGCACAGAGCTTTGGTGCAAAGATCGTTCTTCTTGGAAGCGTCAGCGACGCGCACATTGCCTTCGGGATGAGCGGGATCATGAAGACTCCTCCCATTTCCCTCGTTGGGAAGACCAGCCTCCTCTCCCTTTCAGCTGTCCTCAGAAGAATGAACCTCTTGATTGCGAACGACTCAGGCGTCGTGCATCTGGCGTGCGCACTTGGCATTCCTTATCTGGTTCTTTTCGGAGCGGGAGATCCTTCCGTAACGGGACCGTGGCACGGCCGCGGCAAACTCATCAGTAAGGAACTCGACTGCTCTCCTTGCGTGAAACAGACATGCAGCAAAGACCTCGAATGCATGAAGGCAATATCAGTCGACGAGGTTTTCGCCGAGGTATCAGTCCTTATCGAGCATGACCGCGGAAGAATCTAGGATGACAATGGAAGAAACAGCAAGGAGCACACCGGCTCAGACTTCCCGGGGAAGCAGACTCCATGACGCTTCCAATCTAATCATTCAGTTACTTTTTTTCAGTCTCATCTTGTCTCTTCTTTTCTCTCAAATTTTGTTTTACATACTCATCCTGCTCTGCATTGTTGATTTTCTCGGCGGCTGCAGAGCGAGAAGGGAAATTCCGCTTTTTGGATACTTCCTTACCGCATTCATTGTTCTTCGTTCGCTTTCAGTTCCGGTGTCTGTCGCGCCGGGTCTTTCCGTTGCGGCAATTCCGAAACTGATCACAGCGCTGCTTTTCTTCGCGCTCATTCACTTCATCAGGGATGCCAGGGATATTGAGAAGAGCACAAGGCTCCTCTTCATTTCTGCCGTTCTCGCTTCACTGTACGGGCTCTTCATCTATTTCACAGGAAGGACAGAGAGGGCACATTCATTCACCGGAGGATACACGACTCTCGGCGTGTTCCTTGCCTCAACTATCGCATTTCAACTCGTACATCCGCGCGAGACCAAGACATTTCTCCCGAAAGCGGCCTGGGTCTCAGGGCTTGCAGCAACTATCTTTGGACTCTTTTTCACTTTTACCAGAGGCGCATGGACTGCTCTCATCTTGTCCGTCCTCCTTGCCGCCTTTCTGGCAAGGAAGAAGCTGCTTGTCGCAATCCCAATTCTTATCGCACTGGTCCTTCTGGTCCCGCCCCTCAGAGAGCGTGCACTTACTCTGAAGGACCCGCTTACTCACTCAACACAGAGAGTAACAATTTGGAGTGAGGGAATGAGGCTCATATCGGAAAAACCGCTCGAGGGCCACGGCCTTGGCACTTTCAGGAAGATTTATCCGAATCTTGCCGGTCTTCAAGACAAGAGGGTCCGTAACTGGCACAACGATTTTCTTCAGGTCGGTGTTGAAAGCGGGATTCTGACTTTGCTCTGCTATTTCATGTTCCTGGCATCTCTTCTGACGCAGGGGTTTTCTCTGGGGCTCAAAAAAGAAAACAGGGATCGTGGACTCGCACTTTCCCTGTCTGCCTCGCTTTTCTGCCTTGTAGTATCTTCCGTCTTCGGTACTGTCCTTCTCGATCCTACGCTTTCGCTTCTGTTTTGGGGGCTGACTGGTGCCCTCGGATTTGTTGTCTCGGCACGAGGCCTTCGGGGAAAAGCACGCCTCCCGAGAGAATAATTTTTATCGCCTCTTCGATGTTGAGATCCGTGTCGATAATCTCACTCTTCTCGACCAGAACCACCATCCCAGTCGCGGGGTTAGGGGGACTAGGGATGAAGACTGCCGTGAGCCTGCCGGACCCAGCGGGGGCTTCAACTCGTTCCTTTGTCACGAACCCAACCGCAAAAATGCCTTTCCTCGGATATTCGATAATCACAACTCTTTTGAAACTCTGGGACGCGGGAACAGAGACGGCTTCAAGAAACTGCTTGGACGAGACGTAAATGCTTCGCACAAGCGGGACCCTTCGCATGAGACCGTCAAGGTACAAAATGAACCTCTTCCCGAGGACATTCGCGGCAAGAAAACCAAGGGCGAAGATGATGATAAGAGTAGCGATAAGTCCAAGACCGGGGATTTTGAAACCAATCAATCTGGTCAGCAGGGGCGCAAGAATGTTGTCAACGGTGTTGAAGAGAAGGCGCAACATGAGGTAGGTTATGCCGAGAGGGATGACAATGAGAATCCCGGCTATGAACTTGCTTCTCAGCGTTTTCTGCAGTTTTCTGAACATCTAGTTATCCCACCTATTTCCCCTCACCTCAATCCTCTCCCCAAGGGGGAGAGGAAGAATTCGGTCAACCTAGCTGCGATCGTTCTCATCTCTCTTGACCAGCCACTTGACCGCTTCCAGGAGATTGTCCGCGACAAAATCCGGCCTCAGATCCGCTGCGGAAATCTCGCCCACCCGCGCCGGATCTGGCTCGTCGTGCACTTTTCTTATGAGCACGGTCTTCGTGCCGGCGTTCATCCCGCACAGGACATCAGTCGGGTTGTCCCCGATTGTGTATGATCGCGGCAAGTCCAGCTTGAGCCTGTCAGCGGCCATCAGGACAAGCCCCGGCTTCGGTTTTCTACACTCGCATTCGACGTCAAACTCAGGATGGTGAGGACAGTAGAAAACTCCGTCCAGCTCGCCGCCGGCTTCCTTTATGAGCTGCACCATCCTCCTATGGACTTCCTCAAGGTCATTCCTCGAAAAAAGCTTTCTTGCAATGCCGGACTGATTGGTGATGACAACAACCGCGATGCCTCTTTCGTTCAGCATCCTAATTGCATCGGCACTCCCGGGGATAAGCTTCACATCTTTTGGGTCGCCAAGATACGGGATGTCTTCAATGATCGTTCCATCCCTGTCAAGAAAAACGCCCCTCTTTCTTTCCAAGTCTTACTCTCTCCAGTAGGGAGTTACTTTGAAGCCTCTCTCCTGAGCTTTCTTCGCGATCGCTTCGAGCCTCTTTCTGTCAATTGCGATGACTTTGTCAGAGGCGGGAGCCCGGTCAAGCGTGTATATCTGAACCTCTATTGGTGCTATCTCCTCAAGAGCTGCGAGCCACTTTTCGACCTCTCTCTGTCCTGAGTTGCCGAACTGCCCGTCGACAAAGAGCGATTGAATTGTCACCGATTTGAGCGTCTTCAACCCCTCTACAATCGCCTCGAACTCGATTCCTTCGGAAGGCCGATTCAATTTCCTGATAATCTCCGCGCTGCCCGCATCTAATTTCATTATTCGCACATCGAGTCTCCCAAGCGCTTTCCTCACGTCCTTGCGATTCGCTGTGGAGGAGTTGGAGAGTATTGCAAGCTTCGCTTCGGGGACGTACCTGTCTCTGAGATGGCGTGCAATTTCCACTGCTTCTGGGAACTTCGGGTGAAGCGTTGACTCGCCGTTTCCAGAAAATGTTATGTAATCAACTCTAGTTTTCTTACCAACGAGCTCTTCCATCGCGCGTGTGAGTGCCAGGTCTATCTCTCCCGGGCTTGGAAGTTCGCCTGCCTTTTCTCCCGCATCCAGCGAATGGACGTGAGTCCAGCCGTACTGGCAGTACACGCAGTCAAACGTGCAGAACTTGTATGAATCGGGAAGTATATTAAGACCGAGTGACTTCCCGAGTCGTCTTGAATTCACCGGTCCGTAGACAATTCCGCTTTGAAGAGGAATGTTTCCCATAGATTATCTCCAGTTTCCAGTTGTTCAGTCTTCAGGATAAGCCCAAGACCGACTTCAAGGCATGAAACACGCCATCCACAGATACTGATTCCATACATTCCAGAGTGCCCAGTCTGCATTTCTTCTCACCATGCACCGAGCAGGGCTGGCACGCAAGTCCCTTTGAAACTATCCGGTGTCCGTCTCCGAGCGGCGAAAAACCAAGCTCCGGCGTCGTCGGACCGAAGATTGCGACAACATGCTTTCCAAGTGCGCAGCTCAGGTGCATCAATCCCGAATCGTTCGTCACGACCGCGTTGCCAAGCGATAGCAACGCAGCCACGACACCGAGCTCACCTCTGAAGGCGAAAACGGATCTGTCATTCTCTTCGATGGCCATCCCCTGGGGGGTCACGACTCCGGCCTCATCAAGGAACACGATAGCCGTCCCGCCCAGTTCACGGGTGATGAGACGGACAAGTTGGCCGAACTTTTCCTGCCCCCACATCTTGGCCGGCCATCTCGCCCCGGGGCAAACACCGATAACCGGAGACTTCAGTCCGTCAATTCTTCCGACGAAGGACACAGCGCTGCGCATCTCGTCCTGACCGACATAGACCTCGGGAGCAAGATCCGGAACCTGTCCCAGAATTCCGGCTACCGTTTTCAGGTAAGTCCGGGCGGCATGTTCTCTCCTGTAACTGTCTCTAAACAGTCCGTGGACAAATGCCCTTCTTCTTATGCCGTCCTTCCTCACTCTGACGTTCATCCCGCTCTTTGCGAACCCGGAGATTATCAGCGCTCTGAGGTTTCCGTGAAGGTCAATTACATAGTCGAATTCAGACCTCCTCAACCGTGAAATGAGCCGAAGCATACCGGACGGGCTGAGATCACTATTCTCAAGTCCGATCAGGCAATCAATGAATGGGTTGTATTTCAGCACCGGGACGTATTGAGCCTTGGTGACGAAGGTAATGTTGATCCCGGGTATCCCGTTCTTAAGCGCTCCAGGAATGCTAGACGCGAGCACCACGTCGCCAAGCGAGCTCAAACGGACTACAAGGGCCGATTTCTGCATTTTCTAGGTCGCGAACTGCATTTCGTAAAGCTTCTTATAAGTGCCTCCCATTTCGAGAAGTTCATCGTGAGTCCCTTCCTCGACGATTCTGCCGTCATCGAGAACGATAATCCTGGTTGCATTCTGAATCGTAGAGAGTCTGTGTGCTATCACAAACGAAGTGCGTTTCTCCATGAGATGATGTATTGCTTCCTGCACGTATCGTTCCGATTCGCTGTCAAGAGCCGAGGTCGCCTCATCGAGTATGAGGATTTGCGGATTCCTGAGTATTGCCCTTGCCAGAGCGATCCGCTGCCTCTCTCCTCCAGAAAGCTTAACACCCCTTTCGCCGATCACGGCGTCGTACGCTTCCGGAAATGAGACAATGAAATCGTGAGCATGTGCAACTTTCGCAGCGTTCTCCACCTCCTCCCGTGTTGCTCCCTCCTTTCCGTACGCGATGTTGCTCCTGACGGTGTCGTTGAAGAGTATGGTCTCCTGAGTGACAATCCCTATGAGCGCTCTCAGCGAGCTCAGCTTGAGCTCTCGCAGATCCTTCCCGTCTATCGTCACAGAACCCTCAACAGGGTCGTAGAAGCGCGGGATGAGGTCAACGAGAGTTGACTTCCCGGCGCCGCTCGGTCCCACGATCGCGACTGCCTCGCCGGGCTTCACTTCGAAACTTATTTTCTTCAGGACTCTATCGCCGGACTCATAATTGAATGTGACGTCTTCGAAGGAGATCGATCTCCTGAATTCCTTGATCTCGATTGCATTCTCCTTCTCGTTCACCATGGGCTTCGTATCAAGAAGACTGAAGATTCTTGTCGCGGCAGCAAGTCCCTCTTGAATTGTCACATTGACGTTGCTCAAGGTTTTTAGCGGGACCATCAGCGAGAGCATTGCAAAAACAAAGACGAAGAAGAGGTTCGGCTCCAAACTCTTTGCCACGAAAATCTGATGACCGCCGAACCAGAGCACGGCAGTGGCGCAGATGACTCCCAGGTATTCAACCAGCGGGCTGGCAAGAGCTCCCACCCTTCTTAACCTTACGAATGACCGGAAGTATGCCCGGTTCCTGCCCTCGAATTTCCTGGTCTCCAGATCCTCCATGCCGAACGCCTTCACGATCCTGATGCCTCCGATAGTCTCGTGAAGCACTGAGGTTATGTCGGCCATTCTCTCCTGAGTTATTGTGCTTCTTCTTCTCAATCTTCTTCCCAGCGACACGATGACAAACATGCTGGGCGGCAGGACCAGAAGAGAAACTACGGCGAGCTTCCAGCTCACCCAGAATATCCAGAAGAGGCAGACCAAAAGAAGCAGACTATCCCTTATGAGGTTAAAGAAACCCGAAGAGATTGTGTCCCGGACAAGCCCAACATCGTTTGTTATCCTCGAAATCAAATGGCCGGTCTTTCTTGAATGAAAGAAGGACAGAGAGAGCTCGTGAAGGTGTCTGAAGAGATCGTTTCGTATGTCACGCATTACCCCCTGTTCGACCCAGACCATGAAGAAGGACTGGCCGTAGCCGAATAGGTTCTTGAGAAGCATGACCACGAGGATTACAAAGCAGATTCTTTCGAGCGACACTATCGGCCTTGATGCAAGGAGATATTTTTCCCCCTTGAGCTTCAGCACTTCAATCTTCGCCTGAAATGCCCCAAGGCCCCCCGCCTCAAAGACCGACTTCTCTTTTGTGACCTCAACGCTCAGGGGTTTTTCCGAGAAGAGCACCTTGATGAAAGGTGAGACCATCCCTATCGAAAAACCGCTGAAGATTGCATATATGGTCATGCAGAGGATGGCACCGGCGATCCTCTTCTTGTAAGGCTTCATGTAGCTAAGCAGCCGTCCGTAGGTCGTCATCTATCGCTCCGGACTTATCTGGAGAACTGCACCTGACAGGGGCATATCAGTGTCGTGTCCCGGAAATTCCTTGGCACTGCTCCACTTGAGAGCCGTCCCGTTCTCCCAGGCCTCCGCTATGTGTTCTTGCGGGCCCGGGAGTGCTGTTTCTTAACATCTGGCGATGTTCTTAGAGCCTGGGCAACTCCACGGGACGGAGCCCTATCGCGCGAAACTGCCGCCTCAGTTGGCTTGAGCACTGG
Organism: Candidatus Eisenbacteria bacterium; assembly: GCA_030017955.1. Taxonomy (NCBI): domain Bacteria; phylum Candidatus Eiseniibacteriota; species Candidatus Eiseniibacteriota bacterium. The sequence continues at coordinate 18,983 of JASEGR010000031.1, read as the reverse complement.
AGACGAAAGAGTAGCGCTAAGCATTTCATCAATTCTTTCGACGAAGACAAACTTGATCTCTTTTCTTACTTCTTCCGGAACTTCAACCAGGTCCTTTTCGTTTTTTCTTGGCAGAACAACTGTCTTGATTCCGGCTCTATGTGCGGCAAGAACTTTTTGCCTCACACCACCGATCGGAAGCACCCTTCCTCTCAACGTGATTTCTCCAGTCATCGCAACATCGTGTTTCACCGGGATCCCGGTGACAAGCGAGGCAAGGCATGTGACCATGGCAACGCCTGCCGAAGGCCCGTCCTTCGGGATTGAGCCGGCAGGCACATGAATATGAATGTCGGTTGCATCAAAGAAATTTTCCTTCACTCCAAGTTCTTTCGAAAGCGACCTGACATAGCTCAGCGCCGCCTGTGCGGATTCCTTCATGACCTCGCCAAGGTTGCCGGTAAGCGAAAGTGATTTTCCACCTTTCATCTTCTGAGCTTCGACAAACATGATTTCGCCGCCCATCGCCGTCCAGGCAAGGCCGGTCGCCACACCAACTTCATCGTTCCTCTGGGCAATCTCGGAGAAAAACTTCTCCGGACCCAGGAAATCAGACAGATTCTTTGCCGTGAGGCTGACGCTTGTATCCTTTCCCTCCGCAATCTGCCTTGCCACTTTCCGGCAGACCGTTGCAATCTCCCGCTCAAGATTTCTCACGCCTGCTTCCATGGTGTAGTTTGAGATAATTTCCCTTACCGCATCGTCCTTGAAAACAAGAGACTCCTGGCTGATGCCGTTCTCCTCGTACTGCCGTGGGACGAGGTACTTCTTTGCGATGATGAGCTTCTCTTCCCTTGTGTAACCGGGAAGCTCAAGCACTTCCATCCTGTCCCTCAAGACGGTGGGAATCGGGTCAAGCAGATTAGCTGTGGTTATGAAAACAACTTTGGAAAGATCGAAGGCGACACTCAGGTAGTGATCGGAAAATGAGAAGTTCTGCTCCGGGTCAAGGACCTCAAGCAGTGCAGCGGCCGGGTCGCCCCTGAAGTCCGCTCCGATTTTGTCAACCTCATCCAGCATGAAAACCGGATTGTTCGATTCCGCCTTCCGCATTCCCTGAATAATTCTTCCCGGCAGAGCGCCGATGTAGGTTCGCCTGTGTCCTCTTATCTCTGCTTCATCTCTCATTCCTCCAAGAGACATCCTCACGAACTTCCTTCCCAGGGCTCTCGCGATCGACATTCCAAGCGAGGTCTTACCGACTCCGGGCGGACCGACAAGGCAGAGAATCGGGCCTTTGGGGTTCTTTTTCAGCTTCCTTACCGCCAGGTATTCGAGGATTCTTTCTTTCACCTTTTCAAGATCGTGGTGATCCTCTTCGAGAATCTTAGCCGCCTCACCAACATTTATCTCCTCGCCGCTGGACACACTCCACGGCAGGCTGACGAGCCAGTCGAGGTAGGTTCTTGATACGGTGTACTCGGCTGCGGCAACGGCCATCTTGGACAGTCTCTCGACCTCTTTGAGCGCAGCTTCCTCTGCTTCGTGAGGCATCTGAGCTTTCTTGATCTTTTCTCTCAGCTCGTCTGCCTCCTGCGTCCTCTCATCAACCTCGCCGAGCTCTTTCTGAATTGCCTTGAGCTGCTGCCTCAGGTAGTACTCCCTTTGCCCTCTGTCCATTTCAGTCTTGACGTCGGATTGAATCTTCTGGCCGATTTCGAGGAGCTCGAGCTCTCTTGCCAGGATAACAGCAACTTTCTGGAGTCTCTCTTTCGCGTCAACTGTCTCCAGAATTTCCTGCTTTCTGGCGACCTCGACATTGAGATTCGATGCAACGATATCTGCGAGTCTTCCCGGCTCTTCAATATTCATCGAAAGGACTTTGAGCTCTTCAGGAAGATAAGAGACCGATTCCACAAGTTTCTGGAACAGGTTTGTGACGTTCTTCATGAGAGCGCTTGTCTCTTCGGTTTTTCTATTGTCCTCGGTAATGGCCGAAAGCCGCACCTTGAGATAGGGTTCGGTCTGCACGACGCTTTCAAGCTTCACCCTGCCAATACCCTGGACAAGGAGCCTCATCGAGTTATCCGGAAATCTCAGCATCTTCAGGATCGTCGAGGCAGTTCCTACTGAATAAAGGTCTTCGGCGGCAGGTTCCTCTCCCTCCGGGTATTTTCTCGCAAATATGGCTATGATCTTGTTTGTGGCAAGACTCTCATCCGCCATTCTGACGAGCTTCTTGTCACTTATGACAAGCGGGAGCATCATGTACGGGAATACAACGGTATCCGTGACAGGAAGAGCAGGAAGCTCCGCCGGAATCTCGATGACTTCCCGGGGTTCAGCCGCTGTTTTTTGGCCTCCCTTTGGCATAACTCTCTATCTTCCTCCTTCTTTACGTTTCACAGAATGCCGCCGGGGCGTCCTTAGGGTCGGCCGGTCCGGGCCCGGCAAAAGCCATCCGTCGAGCCGGACATCCGGATGCCGGTCATTCCACCCTTATTTGAAACGCCTCCTTTTCCTTCCCGCCGGATTTCTTTATTCTTACCTCGAGGATTCCATCCCGGTATGCGGCGCAGACTGTGGTGGGATCGCAATCAATGGGAATCGGGATATTTCGTTCAAAAGGACCGACTGACACTTCCATCTTATGGAAGTGTTTTTTCCCGGGTGGAATGTTGTCCTTTCTGACTCCCCTGATGGTGAGATAGTGCTCATCCAGAACAATTACAAATTCCTCTCTGGTCATTCCAGCGATGTCCATCCTGACCACAAACTCCGATTCGGTCTCGTAAACATCGGTGTTGGGCCGCCAGACCATGCCGCCTGCAATGGTAGCTTTCGTGAAATCAAGTATGAGATACTCCATCCATTCTCTTGCCGAAAAGAGACTCCTTGCAATGTTGACCTTATTGTCTTTCACCCTGCTTCACCTCCGCATATCTACCACTCGTACTGCCTCACAAAAACGTCGTCAAAGTCAAATACATTCTGGAAATCTTCTTTCTTGTCCGTCTCAGTCTTGGCGAGGACTTCTGCATCGACAAGGTTGAAGACTATCTGCCCTATGTCCGCGGTTGTTCTGATTCCCCAGTGGTTCAAAACCATTTTGGCCGTCGGCCCATACTTCTCAACTGCAAGCTCTTTCGCTCCGGAGAGGAGCTCTTTGGCGGTGATGTGTCTCCTCACTGCCAGCCTGGACACTGTGTGTTCGAGAGCCATCATGACAAAGACGTATGCCTCAAGCATGAACCTGCTGTCTTTGTCCGTAATCCGTTCAACCTTGGATAGGTCGTTTACCGGTGCGTCTGCCATGGGACTAATTCTAGAACGCCCAGCCCACTGGAGTCAACCGCGTCAAATGGCTGATACTAGAACTTGTTGGAAATCCGGCTGCGCGGGCAAAAGTCCGAGGCCTTTGGCCTCCAAATGGAATTCCTGACACTGCCGCTCTTGCGAAGACCTTTGACAAAACCGCCAAGTGCGGATAGATTTGAGCTCGTCAAGCGGTCCGCACCAGATTGTGCCGTCCAAAGGCAAATCCACGAAGATCTCTCTTTGGACCCTGGTCAAAGGCAAAAATCTAAGACAAGAAAGGGGAATATCATGAGCGACGTAGCTGGAAAAGGAGAAATAACCCTGGCACCACCTGGACATCCGATCAACACACTTATGGAAGAGCACAAACTCCTCCTCGGGTTTGCCGCCGAACTGAGAACTACTGTGCAAGTCATGAGGAGCGCCAAGGATTTCGGCTCAAGCCACAGGGAGATGGAACAACTGAAGCACATTGTGGAGCATTTGAAAGATTCGGAGAGCCATTACCTCCGGGAGGAGAATGTCCTGTTTCCATATCTCGAAAGGCATGGGATTACTCAGCCGCCCGCGATCATGTGGTCTGAGCACAACGAAATCAGGGAGAGAAAGAAGAGAATCTACGGAATCATGGAGAAGCAGAAAGACTTGGGCTTTCAGAAGTTTGTCTCAGAGCTTGAAGGCGGAGCCGCATCCCTGGATGACCTTCTCCAGAGCCACTTCTACAAGGAAAACAACATGCTCTTCCCGATGGCGATAAAGGTCATCACAGAGGACGAGTGGGCGGAAGTCGGCAGGCAGTTCGATGAACTCGGATACTGCTGCTTCACGCCACAACACGGAAGACAAGCTGGCCAGGAGAGGCGGGCAGACAAGGCAGAACCTGTGCCCGAAGGACAGATGGCATTCGAGACAGGGAGCTTTTCCAGGGAAGAACTTGAGACACTCCTCAACACACTGCCTGTTGACATCACGTTTGTGGACAAGGATGACAAGGTCCGGTACTTCAGTCAGTCGAAGGAGAGAATTTTCGCGAGGACGAAAGCAGTCATCGGCCGCGAAGTCCTGCAGTGCCATCCAAAGGAAAGCTTGGACAGGGTCGTGCAGATCGTAAATGATTTCAAGAGCAACAAGAGGAATTCGGCCGAGTTTTGGATCAACTTGAAGGGGCGGCTCGTCTACATCCGCTACTTCCCCGTGCGCAGAAACGGCGAGTATCTTGGTACCCTGGAGGTGACCCAGGATATTACGGATATAAAGAAAATAGAAGGAGAGAAAAGACTGCTATAAGGGGAGCATCACACGGCGGGAACATTGTGAGGAGATTGGGCGGTGGTAGACAGTTCAGGCCAACGATTTTCGTTGGATCCAGCGCCAACCCACGTAACGAAGCGGCAATTGCCGTTGCCGGAATTCCAGGATGAGTAAATGGTGCAGACGTGCGCCCCAACGGGCCGAACGCGTCTTCCGGAAGAACTCTCCGGCTGATAGCGAAAAGTAGACAGAATCCGACTTGGAGTGGTAGAATCCGCCGAATGGGTGGGGCGAGGTCACATGATTGTCCCTCCAGGACAAAAGACACGGTCAAGGAAAAAGAAGTCCGGGGAGGGTACTGCCATGCAAAACCCCAAACGGTCTACAAGAACAAAGACTGGTGGAACGCGGAGGGCGGCTGTTCCGTGTCCGAAGCCAAGAGGGAAGAAGAAAGAGACCGCCAAGTACATGGGGTTGTGCATGAATTGTGAAGAGCGCGAGACGTGTACTTTCTTGAAGACTCATGGCGGTGTGTGGCATTGTGAGGAGTACAAATAGCAGCACCGGTGAGGCGATACCGCAAAGAGACGCCTCCTGAACAGGGGGAGAAACATGAGCTCGGCCGAGATTCAAGCAATCATTGAAAAACATGGTGCGACACGCGGAGGTCTGATCTCCATCCTGGAAGACATTCAGGGAAAGTATGGATGTCTTCCTGAGGAAGCCTTGAGGGTGGTGGCAGATACGACCAACCGCTCCCTCGTGGACATCTACGGGGTAGCCACTTTCTACAAGTCCTTCAGACTGAAACCGAGAGGTAAGCATCTGGTCTCAGTCTGTCTCGGGACCGCGTGTCATGTCCGGGGCGGGCCTGGCATTGCCGGGGAATTCGAAAGGCAGCTCAAGATCGCGGCCGGCGACACTACTTCAGACAGAGAGTTCACGCTGGAAACGGTCCGATGCCTGGGTGCTTGCGCCCTCGGACCTATAGTCGTCGCGGATGGCCACTATTTCTCAAACGTGAATACGGCGGACGTGAAGCAGATCATAGAGAAAACCCGTGCGGGCCTCGACAGAGTTGAGATTAAGGGAGATGATCGTGTGTTCCCTGTTGAGGTCAGTTGTCCGCGCTGCAACCATAGTCTGATGGCAGGACACCACGTTCTGGACGGCTATCCGGCTATCCGCATCACAATGTCTTTTGGAGACCACCACGGCTGGTTAAGTTTGTCCAGCCTCTATGGCAGCTTTGCGGTTGAGTCTGAGCAAGAAATCCCGCCGGACACCGTTGTGAATTTCTTCTGTCCGCACTGCCATAGCGAACTTCTGGGTGCATCGAACTGCGCGGCCTGCGACGCCCCGATGGTCTCTATGATAGTACGCGGCGGCGGCGTAGTGCAGATTTGTTCACGACGCGGATGCAGAGCGCACATGCTGGATCTCAGCGGGGACAACATTTGAGGTTAGAGGGAGGCATCGAAATTAGATGAAACGGACATATCTATGCAAGAACTGAATTCTCCTCATCAATTCAAGATCTTGAGGGACCGTTTGGAGGATAGCCGGGATCCAGCCATTCCGGTTATCACGATTTCAGCAGGCACGTGCGGCCAGGCGAGTGGGGCAAACGACCTCATCCGGGTCACGAAACGAGAGCTTCTGAAAGAAGGACTGGCAGACAAAATCCACCTTCGCATTACTGGCTGCCACGGGTTCTGTGAGATGGAGCCATCGGTTCTCGTCGAGCCGCAGAGAACGTTCTATCCCAAAATCAAGCAGAAAGACATGGTGCAGATAGTCAGGGCCGTGGCCAATGGAAAGGTGGTTTCGTCTTTGCTTCTCAAGGATCCGGCCCGGGAGAAGCCTTTTGCAAACCAGGATGACGTCCCGTTCTATGCAAAACAGTCACGCACCATACTTGCCCGGAATGAAAAGATCGATCCAATCCGCATCTACAACTACATCGAGAACGGCGGCTACTCGGCCATGGTCAAAGCGCTGGAAAAGGCGGACCCCCGATGGGTGATAAACGAAGTCAAAGCATCTGGCCTGCGGGGCCGCGGCGGTGCCGGCTTCCCTACCGGATTCAAATGGGAGCTCCTGGCTGCACAGCCGAATGGCCGCGGAAAATTCATCGTGTGCAATGCGGATGAAGGTGACCCCGGCGCGTACATGGACCGCAGCGTGCTGGAGGGCAATCCGCACAGCATCATTGAAGGGATGATAATCGGAGCATATGGGACCGGGGCCACAGAGGGAGTTATTTACGTCCGCAACGAATACCCGCTCGCCATCAAGCATCTGATCATCGCACTCAGACAGGCGCGCGAGCTGGGGCTGCTCGGCAAGGATATTCTGGGGACCGGCTTTGATTTTGACATCAATCTGGTCAGAGGCGCGGGTGCATTCGTGTGCGGCGAGGAAACAGCCCTCATGAAATCCATCGCGGGAAAAGTCGGAGAGCCGACTCAGCGTCCGCCATTCCCGGTCGAGAAAGGCATAGACGGCAAGCCCACAGCAATCAATAACGTCGAAACCTGGGCCAATATCCCGGTGATAATCCGTGACGGCGCAGCAGAGTTCTCAAAGCAGGGGACAAAGAACAACTCGGGTACAAAGATATTCAGCCTTGTCGGCAAGGTCAAATACACGGGGCTTGTAGAGGTGCCGATGGGGATAACAATAGAGAAGATCGTGAATGACATTGGGGGCGGCCCTATCGGCAAAGCCAGGATCAAAGCCGTGCAGACCGGCGGGCCATCGGGCGGCTGCATTCCGGCGAGACTCTTCAATCTAACTGTCGACTATGACAGTTTGGCGAAGGCCGGATCCATCATGGGCTCCGGCGGTCTGATCGTCATGGATGAAAACACCTGCATGGTCGATGTTGCGAAGTATTTCATGAGTTTTCTGAAGGATGAGTCATGCGGCAAGTGCTTCACATGCCGGAAGGGAACGCAACGGATGTACGAGATCCTGGAGGATGTCTCCGAAGGGAAAGGCAGTCTGGAAGAGCTCGGCCTTCTCGAGGAGCTCGCGGAGGTTGTCAAGGACACCACAATGTGCGGCCTTGGGCAGACCGCCTCCAACCCCGTTCTCAGCACTCTGCGTTATTTCCGGGATGAATACGAACGCCACGTCCGTGACAAACGATGCGATGCTTTTGTATGTAAGGGACTTGTCGGCGCGCCGTGCGCCACCGCATGTCCCGTTGAAACCGAGGGATGGCGCTACATAGCTCATATTGAACGTGGAGAATATGAAGAAGCATACCGTGTAATACGCGAAAACAATCCATTTCCGTCGGTATGCGCTCGTGCTTGCAGCCACCCCTGCGAGGAACGTTGCAGAGTCGGAACGCAGGGCGGCGAGGCCGTTGCCATCCGTGCTCTCAAGCGTTTTGTGACTGACCGCGTTGACCCTTCTGTCTACAAACCGTTGCACGCAGTGAGCAACGAGAGAGACGGACGCAGAATTGCCGTTATTGGATCAGGCCCAGCCGGCCTCACTTGCGCCCACTATCTCTCGTTAAAGGGTCACAAGGTGACAGTGTTTGAGAAAGAAGATGAACCGGGAGGCATGCTGATCAGCACTATACCTGCCTATCGCTTACCGAGAGAGACAGTGCGCAAAGAGATCAAATCCTTGCTCAATAAAAACGTCACCATGAAATGTGGCGTCTCCCTCGGCAAGGACATAACGATGGATAAGTTGTTTAAGGAGGGATTCCATGCAGTATTCCTGGCGATTGGCGCTCACAAGAGCCTGGGTCTTGGTCTTCCCAGGGAAAAACTGTCCGGCGTGTACCCATCAATTAGTTTTCTGAAGGCATTTAATCTGCATAAAGAGAGGCTCGCAAATGGGCATGTCGGAGTGATTGGCGGCGGCAACTCTGCAGTAGATGCGGCAAGAGTGGCTCTCCGCCAACCGGGAGTCAAGACCGTCACAATCTTCTACCGCCGCAGCCAGGAAGAGATGCCGGCATTTGGCGAGGAAGTCGCGGCAGCTCTGGAGGAAGGAGTAAAGCTTGAGACATTGGTCTCCCCGATCAGAGTCATTTCCAAGGGTGGTCATCTTTCCGGAATCGAATTCGTGAGAAACGCATTGGGAGAGTTCGATTCAAGCGGCAGGAGACGCCCAGTCAGCATTCCTGACTCTGAGTTTTCGGCGTCCCTCGATACGCTAATTGTCGCAACCGGCGAGATCCCGGACACCGATTGCATCGTCGGCGCAGGTGATTACCGTATTAGTGTCGCTGAAAACAGACGGACAGTGCTTGTTGATCCCGAGACCCTTTGCACGAACCGGCCTGGAGTCTTCGCCGGAGGCGATCTTGTGACCGGTCCGAATACAATTGTCGATGCTATTGCCGCGGGGAAGAGGGCGGCAACTATGATCGATCTTTATCTACGAAACGAGAAATTGCATCAGCCGGCTAGATGGAGAATACCTCGGCACTATATTGAACCAGCAAAAACCAATTTGAAGGAAGCGCAGCAGCTAAAGAGAGTGGAGATACCTTGTGTTCCTGTGGATTCCAGAAAACGAAAATCCGTGGAAGTCGAGAAGGCACTTTCTGCCCGGGAAGCCACGCGGGAGTCAAGACGGTGTCTCCGGTGTGATCTGGAGTTCACGAAACCCGGGGACGAGAAGACAGCAGCCGGGTCACTGGAGAAAAAGCCAACATGATTGCCATAAGACTTAACGGACTAAACGTTCAGGTGGAAAAAGGTACAACAATCCTCGAAGCGGCAAGGTTCTACGGATTTCCGATTCCGACGCTTTGCCATATGGACGGACTTTCGCCCTATGGTGCATGCCGGCTTTGCGTCGTGGAGATCGGCGAAGGTGAGAAAGCGAAGCTGGTTTCGTCCTGCACCTACCCGGTACAGGAAGGACTCGCGGTGCGGACTGCCTCCACGAGAGTGATCAAGGCGCGCAAGATGGTCCTCGAGCTGTTGCTGGCATCCTGTCCTCAGTCGAAGACGATTCAGGACCGTGCCTCAGCACACGATGTTCGCCAGCAGCGTTTCAGACAGGAGCACGAGGACTGCATTCTCTGCGGGCTATGCACGCGTATCTGTTCAGAACAGATGATGGCAAAGGCGATCGGCTTCAGCGGACGCGGTGAGAGTCGCAGCATCGGGACACCGTTTGACATACGCTCTGAGGTCTGCCGGCTCTGTGGAGCGTGCATGTATGTCTGCCCGGCATGCCAGCTCAGATGCACATACATGGACCAGGAGAAGGCGATTTGCGGGGGGTGTGCAAACCTGAGCCCACCGTGCCTCAAAAAGGAGCAGTTCGATGACATGATGTGCTACATGGACCCGTGCGTAGCATGTGAGGTCAAGCAGGACAAGAAGCAGTGAAGGCAAGGAGGAGATACTAATGGCACTTTCCAGAACAAACGCTTCGGCTGCAACACTGACAAAAAACAGAACAGAAGACTCAATCGTCCCGCTCTCCGGAATGTGTGTGACCTGTGTGGATGGGTGCATTGGAATGTGCGAAATCGGAAAGTCTGCCTACCGCGGGCATGAGGTCATTTACCCGCAGCCATTCGGCGTTATAACGACCGCCGCCGAGAAAACCTATCCGGTTGACTATTCTCACTTCAGCATCATGGGTACTGCTGTCGGCGCCTACGGTATTGAAGCCGATAGCGACAAGGCAATCTTTCCCGCCGTAAGGCTGGATGTTTCCTTTGGAAAGAACAAGGGGCTCAAGTTCCGTTATCCGTGGATCATTCCCGGTATTGGCTCAACCGACATTGCCAAGAACAATTGGGAAGGCCTCGCCATCGGATCTGCACTTGCAGGAACTGGTCTAACAATCGGCGAAAACGTCGTTGGTATGGATCCCAGCGCCACTTTCAAGAACGGCAAAATCCTTGACACGGTGGATTTGAAGCGCCGCGTGAAACTATTCAAGGATCACCAGCGCGACGGATATGGAGCAATCATAGTCCAGGCGAACATTGAAGATACCCGTCTCGGCGTGCAGGAGTATGCAATCGAGAAGCTCGGCGTGAGCTGCGTTGAGCTCAAGTGGGGACAGGGAGCGAAAGACATCGGCGGAGAAGTCAAGGTCCGGGACTTAAAAAAAGCTCAGATGCTGCACAGCAGAGGTTACATCGTGCTTCCAGATCCAACCGATCCGCATGTCATAAAGGCCTTCGAGCGCGGCTCATTCAAGGAGTTCGAGCGTCACTCCCGCGTCGGAATGGTCACTGAAGAGTCATTCGCCAAGAGAGTCGAGGAGTTGCGGAAGGCCGGGGCTGAATACATCTTCCTCAAGACCGGCGCATACAGGCAGGCAGACCTAGCCCGCGCTGTGGTCTTTGCTTCCAAATACAAGCTAGACCTTCTCACCGTTGATGGAGCAGGAGGAGGCACAGGCATGAGCCCCTGGAGAATGATGAATGAGTGGGGAGTGCCGCCTGTGGAGCTGCATTCGCTTATGTACCAGTACGCGAAATATCTTGCTGACAAGAAGAAATATGTACCTGCACTGGCTGTCGCAGGCGGATTCACCTTCGAAGATCAAATCTTCAAGGGACTCGCGCTCGGCGCCCCGTTTGTGAAGCTGGTGGGCATGGCCCGCGGTCCTATTGCAGCCGTTATGGTTGGTAAGACAATCGGAAGAGCGATTGAGGAGAACCAACTCCCGGTGTACGTCCAGCGTTTCGGTGATTCCAAGGACGACATTTTTGTTACGTCGCCATCACTGCGGAAGGAACTTGGCGATGATGAGTTTGAAAAGCTGCCGGCAGGCGCCATTGGCCTCTATACCTACTATGAACGGCTTGGCCAGGGACTCCGGCAGTTGATGGCAGGCAGCCGGAAATTTTCTCTGGATTCCATCGAGCGTGATGACATAGCCGCGCTGACTCATGACGCCGCCAGCATCAGCGGCATCAAGCATGTGATGGATGTTGACAAGGCCCAGATTGAGGACATCCTGAATTTGTAAGGCAATCCGAGAACCGTACGCCATTTGTCTGGCCGCGGTGGGCGATGAGCGTTTGCCGTCTCCGCTCCGGGATGACCCATCTAGGGCTCGCCAGGCGGGGAGTCCTTACCCCTCCCAGCCTCTAAAGGGCTGGGTATCCCCACCTTGCTCGCCAAGACGGGTTCCCCATCCCTCCCGCGAAAGCCAGCTCACGGCTCATCGCCACCGCAACGCGAGTTGTCCCTGTGAGGGCAAGCCGGCGCCGGTCACTGATGCGGGTTGTCTCGCAATTAAGCCATACGCTAGCGATCTGTGATAGTATCATCGGCATATGCAGTCTTTGGCGGAATCGTCGACCCATACCGGACCTGCGGCTTCGAGTTCACGCGGGGGCGCTGTTCCTCGACCGGGAAGCGGCCGGCTGCCTCTATTCATTCTTGCCATCGTTATCCTATTTCACCCGCTGACTCTTTCTGCTCAATTTGCCGGCAACAGCCAAAATCCGCCGGGCATCAAATGGAAGAAGATCGACACTCCGCATTTTGAAGTAGTTTTTCCGGAAGAGATCACCTCCGAAGGCCAGCGGGTCGCAAACACTCTGGAACATGCCTATGGCCCCCTTTCAAAAACATTGCACATGGAACCAGAACGAATTTCCGTGTTTCTCACAAACCAGATCGTCGAGGCAAACGGATACGTCACGCTGGCACCCCGCATGTCCGAGTGGTTCAGCACGCCGCCGCAGTCGCAATTTGGAGGTGTAAACGAATGGTACGATCTGCTGGTATCACACGAGGGTCGGCATGTCGTTCAGTTTGACAAGATGGATCAGGGCTTCACGAGGATCGCGGGTTTTCTGTTTGGCGACCAGGGCAGGCTTGCCTTTTCTTTCCTCTCTGTTCCGGTCTGGTGGTGGGAAGGAGATGCAGTTGGAAGCGAGACAGCCCTCACGAACAGCGGGCGCGGGCGCCAACCATCATTCGACATGGGGATTCGGACACTCCTTCTCTCCGGCAGGCGGTATTCATACTACAAGTCGTATCTCGGCTCCTACAAAGACTACTGTCCGAATTACTACGAGTTGGGCTATCAGCTTGCCACGCATGTCAAGCGGAGCCACGGCCCGGAGGCCTGGAGCAGGGTGATAGACCGGTCATCCAGGTTCTCTTTTTATCCCTTCATTTTCTCGATGGCGCTCAAGAAGGAGACGGGCAGGAATGCGGCAGGGACCTTTGATGAGACAATGGACGAGCTGGAATTTCTGTGGAAAGGACAGCTTGAAGGTTTGAGTCTCACAGAATTCAGTACGGTGAATTCATCTGAGAAGACAGTCTGGACAAGCTATGTCTTCCCCCACTACGGGCCCGATAGCACAATCATAGTTCAGAAGACCGGCCTCGACCATCCGGTTCAGCTTGTGCGGCTCTACAGTAATGGAAGAGAGGAGAAAATCGGGCAATTTGCGCCGCGTGAATTCTACGGGACGAGAGTGTCTGCAGAGAATGGAAAGCTGGTCTGGGATGAAATGGTTCCGGACCCGCGATGGGGTGCACGGAATTATTCCGTCATCATGACATATGACCTAGAAAGCGGAAGAACCAGGAGACTGACCAGGAAAACCAGACTGCTAAACCCTGCTCTGTCCCCGGATGGCAAGCGAATCGCTGCAGTAGAGTTCACTCCAAGACGCCAGTGCGCAATTGTGATTTTGGATGTCGAGACCGGAAAGGAATTGAAGCGTCTGCCAAATCTGAATAATGACTACATAATGAGCCCGTCCTGGTCTGCTGACGGGAAGCTCATCGTTTTCACTCGCCAAAAGACTCTGGGCAGAGCGCTGAGTATCGTGGACGTCCAGACGGGAGAAATACGGGATGCAATACCGTACGGCTGGGAAGATATCACCTTCCCCGCATTTTATGGAAAGTACATCCTGTACGGCTCCGCATACTCAGGAATCGATAACATCTATGCCGTTGATACTGAATCCGGCCGACGCTATCAGGTGACATCAAGCAAGTTCGGTGCGTTCTTCCCCGAAGTCTCCCCGGATGGCAAGAAGCTTCTCTTCAGCACCTACACAGTCGATGGATTCGACGTAGCCGAGATGACTCTCGACCCTTCAACCTGGAAGGCGCTGGAAGAAGTGGAAAAGCGCAGCATAAACTACTACGAACCTCTCATCGCCCAGGAGCAAGGCGGTTCAATCTTTGATGACAAAGATATTCCGAAAGTTGACTATTGCGTGAAGGACTATCACCCAATCACCCACGTGCTCAACATCCACAGCTGGAATTTCCTCCCGACGTCATCCGAGCTTGGGCTGGAGCTCTTTTCAAACGACAAGTTGAATACGACAGGGTTGAATGGAGGCATGTGGTTCAATGTGAACGAGAAAACTTCCAGATTTTCGGTAGGCGGTTCCTATGCAGGCCTCTTCCCTGTTCTGGATTTTGAATTGAGCCGCGGCGGCCGGGCTTCGACCTACACTGATGCGAACAACAGGAGCCAAACTGAAACCTGGCGAGAGACCTCAGCAAGACTTGGTCTCGGGGTGCCGCTGAACTTATCAAGAGGCATTCACGCCACCTCCCTCATCCTTGGAACTGGTGTCGAATATACGAGAATCTCTGACAAGAGCCAGGTCGGTGCGTACGAAAACGGAAACGGAAGTTTTATTCCGGTTGAGTATCATATCAGTTTCTCTAGATTCCGAGATGCCTCTCTGCGTGACATCCATCGCCCCGGCCTCAGCACATACTTGACCTACAGCCACACGCCGTGGAAGGGAGATTACAAAGGCTCGCTGCTATCGACGCAAGCAGACGTGTTTCTGCCGGGTGGTTTGCCGCATCACGCACTTCACGTTCAGGCCGGCTACGAGCAGCAGAGGCCGCAGAACTATCATTTTGCCAGCCGATTCCTGTTTCCGCGGGGATATGATGCCGTGTTTCATGAAAAGCTGTACAAGGCATCTCTCGATTATGCTCTTCCATTGCTCTATCCGGATTGGGCTTTTGGTCCCGTACTGTATCTGAGGCGAGTGACGGGGAATGTTTTCTACGATTATGGGCTAGGTGAGGATGGCATCACTAAGAGAACTTACCGCTCGGTGGGCACGGGCCTCGCATTTGATGTCTGCCCTCTTTCTCTTCCTGTGCCTTTTGCCGTGGGTGTGCGGTATGTGTACCGCATAGAAGATGGAAATTACCGTATCGAGCCGGTCTTCGGGGTCAACTTTTGATCCCGCGGGTTAGCTTGAAAGCAAGGTCAACTGCCTGAGTGGGAGTCTCAACGCGAGCTATTGACTCGTCTCTATCCCCTGCCTTCGAAAGTTCCCACGTTTGTATTCCAACAACAGGGATGCCAAGCTTCAATCCAAAGGCTATCTCGGACAATGTTCCGTAGCCGCCGCCAACTGCTACGAGAGCATCGCTCGATTTTACAATTATGAGATTCCTCGCTTCGGCAAGCTCGGTTATGATTACTACGTCAACATAGGGATTTGCATCGGAAGCATGCCCGCCCGGGAGAATTCCGACTGTGGTTCCCCCGGATTCCTTTGCCCCTTTCGACGCTGCTTCCATCACACCTCCCAGTCCTCCCGTGATCACGATTCCGCCTTTCAGGGCAACCTGTTTCCCGACTTCGTATGCCGCTTCCCACTCTTCCCGGGATGGAGAAGATGTACCTATCACTCCGATTGCAGTCTTTCTCGTTTGAGCCATTTGATTTCTCTCTTACTTCATTATTGCGAATTTTCCTTTTCTCACAGAGGAAGGGGAGGTTGAGGAAGGCTCGAATACGGAGATCTTGTAGATGTAGAGGCCGCTTGCAAGATTCGCCGGCAGGGATTGGAATTCAGAAAGACGCACCGTGTTCATACCGGCTCTCGCACCATTTTCCTGGTAGAGTCCCGTGTAAACCTTCTCGAAATTTCCAACGTCCCTCCCTGAAAGGTCAAATACTTCAATCTCCACGGTTCCTGGCTTCGATAACTCATACGCGAATAGGGTGTTACTCGCCGCGACACTGGACGGATTTGGATAAACATAGCATTGCAGGAACCGGAGGGTCTCTCCTTGAACGATAACGTCACTTGAAGTCATGTTGTTCGTGACTGTGGTTTCGCTCATGCCCATGAGTTCAACAGATCCAAAGATTGTTCTTGCTCCCGCATCGCTTTCGGCCGGCATCCAGCTCACTCTTCCAGAAACTGCTCCTCCTCTCGAAAGGTAGCTGAACGATACCGTGGTGTCCGCAATTAGAGTTCCTCCTCTTTGCGGGTCTCCACCGTAAAAAGAGAATTTGATTGAGTCAGATGCAGCGATCTTGTCTCCAAGATTGTGCGCCGTTAGAAGGAGTGTGACTTCACTCCCAACAACCACTTTTGAAGTGGGTTGTGATCCCCTGCCCTGCATTAGCACGAGCTCTCCGGCCGAAACAGAGAGATCCGGTGTTGCAGACGGCGGAGTTCCGGAAAACTGGGCGATCGTGGCGACAATGAGTTTTGTCATCTTGGAAGCCATAGAGAAGTTAAGCTTGTCCTCGGTGTCATCAAGGGTGTGGTAGTAAGGATTGTGCGGGGTGACAACATAATTCTCGATGAAATGGACAGCATCAAAGCCTTTCGACCAGAAGGAGTAGTGATCGCTGTTTAAGGTTGGCAGGAGAACCTTGTCCAGTTCAAGTCCGATTGACCCCGAGAACACCGAATCTGTAACGTAAGCAAGGTCAGCGAGCCACTGGGAATTGAAGTCGGTTATAACATTCATGGAATCTGTCCTGGGGTTGTACGCAACCATATCCATGTTGAAGACTCCGAGAATATTCTCACCCCGGCTGAGAGCTTCCCCCACGTAGTACTTGCTCCCCCAGAGCCCCAGCTCTTCGCCAGAAAAGAGAACGAACTCTATGTCGAAATCAAAGGGAAGTGGAGAAAGAACTCTCGCTGCCTCAAGTACGCATGATGTTCCGCTGGCATTATCGTCGGCACCCGGGGCAGGTTCGGCGAACCAGCACCATTTCGCCGGATCGGCCGGACCTCTTGAATCATAGTGAGCACACACAATGAATTTTCCGGCATTGCTCTGGCTGCCTCTCTTCAAGCCAATAATGTTGTAGATTGAGTCACGAACCGTGCCGGTGCTTGGGTAGCACGAGTCAGGTGCCCATTCTTCAAACATCTCAAACCCCACTGAGTCCGCGGGGCCCAGATAGCTCCTGAGCCTTGCTAGAAGGAAATTACCCGCCTCATTGAAACATTCCCTTCTGAAAGTCCACCTCGTTCTGTAGCGCTGGTTCACATCATCGTAGGTCAGAGCATGAATCACATTTCTTATGCTGTCAGTGCTCACATTGTCGAGCACATGTGTCACGGATTCTCTCTTTTCTTCACTGAGTATTGGAAGCGAGCCCCTTGAGAACACGGACCTGGGGGCCTTCCTCCCTTCAATGGCAAATGGGATTTCTTGAGGCAGCGCCACCGCGTAGAAACCTCTCCTCGCAAGGTCAAGACGTAACCCATCTCTTGATCTGACAACCGCCATCTCCTCTCCGTCAAAGAAGACAGGTTTTTCAATCCGCTCAAGCTCGTCGAGTTCGGATTGAGAGGTTACCCGAACAAGAAAGAGTTCGTCTTCACCTTGAGATGAAATAAGATGAGACCTGATTCCCCTCAGCTCAAGTGTCCTCTCCTCTGTTTCCGTCAAAGAGACTAACGCATAACCTTTCCCAAAGTATCTGGCACGCACGCCCAATCGTTTCATTTCTCTCAAATCTGCGGGATCTTTCCAGGAAACGGAAAAGAGCTTCCTTGATGGCGAATGCCCTTGGCCCGAAGAAAGTGACGGGAGAAGAATCAGTCCGAGGCCCGAAAAGATAACTAGAAGGGTTCTGAAGCTCCTCATTTTGACCTCGCTTTTCTTATGTCGGGACTTCCATAACAGTAGAGACAGCCATGCCGGCACAGCTTGTACCAGCCGATGTCAAGGCTGTCCGTGCACTCGCAGAGCTCTCTCTGGCCTTTTGCTTTCAATGTCGAGCATTCCTCTCTTCTTGGATGAAGTCTCTTCAGCCGTTCGCCATCGATGCACTTTCCACTTTGTTTTCCCGGAACGCAACAGTATAGAAGCTCAACCCCGATCTCTTTTGCCTTTTCTTCGAGTTGAGCTGATTCCGCCTGGAATTGAAGCGCACTGAGCTGAACGCACTCCAGCCCGAGTTTTTCGAGTCTTTTCGTGACCTTGCCGTACGAAGAAACCCAGCTTGTGAAAACCTGCCTGATTCCAATATCAGAGGCAGTCCGGGCGATGCTCTCAAAGAATTCGAGATTGGTCAAGACTTCTCCACTGGCGGCTCTGAAGCGCACAATCGGATCAAATCTCAATGCAACTCTCTCCGGCTTTCCTGCGAACTCGGCGAGTTTCCGGACGAGAGAGAGACTCGTTGCCGTATGCGGGACTTGGGGCTCAAGAAAGCTTCCTCCCAGCCCCGTTATTGTATGGTGGAAATACACCTGTTCGTACGACCTGAGGATTCTGTAAAGCTCTGCGTCACGAAAGATGTTCGACGGATCCTTTGTCCAGATCACAACCGTGTGAGTTTCTTCAGGGCGCGCCCTCCGGGTCAGGAGCTCCTTGAGCTCGTCCGGGTAGGAGCCCACCATGTCAACTCTTCTACTCGCGGATACTACCTTCGTCATGTGTTGACAGCCTTCGTTCCCTGTTAGTAGCATCAAGAAAAGATCCCTTCGACAACAACTCGAAACTGAGCCAAACAAGACATAGTGGAATAGTAACACTCATCGCTGCCTTTGGGGAGGTGAAGAAATGAACGTACTTGACGTCGTGAAGTTAAGAAGAAGTGTGAGAGCGTTCGTTGGAAAGAGGATTGGAGACGAGAAAATCAAGGCCCTGAAGGAGGCGCTCATCTGGGCGCCGAGCGCCGGCAATCTCCAGAGCAGGAAATTCTATTTTGTCTTTGATGAGGACCTGCGAAGCAAGTTTGAAAAGGCCGCCGGTGGTCAGCAGTTTCTGAGAGAAGCACCGCTCGTTATTGTTTGCTGCACCGACAAGAAGATAACCAGACGCTATGGCGACAGAGGTTGGGAGCTATACGCAATACAGGATGTCTCGGCAAGCATCGAGAACCTTCTTTTGGTTGCCTGCGACCTGGGACTTGCCACCTGCTGGGTCGGAGCCTTCAATGAGGAGACAATTCACTCGCTTCTTAAGTTACCTGAAACATTGAGGCCAATCTCTTTAATACCAGTAGGTTATCCAGCCGAAGAACCGGAACTCCCTAAACATCTTCCCGAATCCCATATCATCGAGACTATTGCATAATAACACTCGCCCCCTGTCAATGTCCCAGGGGGCGAGCCTCAACGCCCCACACGCCTAGTGTGCCGTCCCAGAAATAACTCTACGAAATGCAGGGTGTTTCATAAGGCACACTGCCAGGGGGTATGAGGGGGTCGT
>JASEGR010000030.1 GCA_030017955.1 Candidatus Eisenbacteria bacterium | reverse complement strand
TTCACCGGGAGGAGGCTATACCTGACCAATTTTACAGGAGAAAAAAGACTTGACCCCTCCTTCGGGCTTCTTGCCTAAGGCGTCGAAGATTCTGCGATTGTTTCTGCCGCTGACAATGCTCCAAGGATCTGACCAGCGAGATTCGCGCTCATCCTCACAAACCCATAGCCAATGGTTTCATTGCCGCCAATCTGCATGATCTGAGTGCTTGTGTGCTCCGCCAGGTCTGCAATCACACCGTTGTCTCTGTACGTTGGTGTCATGATCGTGTAGAAAACGGCATCAGCAGGCACGACCTCTTCGTACCAAAGGTTCTTGCTGGTTTTCGTTGCGTAGTCGATTTCATTACGTGCAATCACCTGCGTTGATGAGGTAACAAGAGTCTTGAATACATTGTTGGAGACGATAATGAGCCTCTCCCAGATTGTATTCTCGTCGACGAATTCTTCGAGAAGCTTCTTCAGATAAGACTTGAGCGTGGCATATTTGGTTGAGTTATTCCCAACTTTAATTGGGAAATCTTCCAGCAGCAGCGTTGTCTCCGGACCGCCTCCAAATCCTATCCCCGTGGCATCGGGAGGTCCTGAAAACTCCACGTGGTCAGCGCCATTTCCGAGAAAGAGGAGATCTCTGTCAAATAGGCGATTAAGAACAAACGGACATGTGACCCACTTGAATACGCCCTCAGATGATCTGACCGGGAAGAAAAGAATCTTGGCATCGGTGAAAACAACTTGGCCAGAGCCATCTTTTTCATCCTTACTCCCAAAGATCTGGTCAATGTTCGCGTGTCCTTTGCACTGAAAGTGCCACCGCAAGCTCCCTTTCATGCTTGAGGAATAAACCACGGGATATTCCGTGTGTTTCTCCCTTTGAATCGCAAGGTCAACAGCAGCAGTTGACTCACCCGCCCCCGCATGAAGCGACGTGAGTGTGTAGAATGTAAACAAGCATCCGCCTGACGGCATCTCAATACTCCTTTCGCGATAACGGCTTGGTGTTTGTCAATGCAGGTCCGCACGCCAAAATTACGTGGTTAAAGCCCATCCTTGAGTAGGAGTAGGGCTCATTCGAGATCTTCTGCGGGTACTTCTGGTTGTCCAGCGCCTTCACAAGTCCTTCAATGGTTTCGCTTGTTGCATCTTCGAGAATCTTGAATAGATAAACTGAGCCCGCTGGGACCGCCCTGACAGAGGGCTTGAGTTTAACGTTGTCTTGACGGGTCGTCCCTCTGTTGCTCACATAGCTGTACCCGCTTATTGTGATTGGCGCTCCGACACAAGCGGAGAGAAGTTGGAGCTTCACATTCGCCCCAGGCTCAGTCGCAACTATTCGTCCGTTTTCGCTCGTGTACTTGAGAGGGAACCACCCCTGTTCAAACACACCAGGCTGCAGAAGAAGCAGCCTGAACGTCTTCGTTTCTTGGATCTTTTCCACCAGGTTGTCACGTGACTTCTCAAGAGTCTGCTCGATCAAGCTTTCATCACTCGCTGTTTGCCCCTTAATGAACACAAGATGAGATTCGCTCCCCAGCTTAAGCGCTCCGTTTTCAGGCACGGCTTTGCCTTCACCGGATACGCAAAACCACAAGGCGATCTTCTCATTGAGTCTCTTGTACGGCGTTACATAGAACCTTCCCGGTTCGACAGACCTTCTCTTTGCTGTGTCTTTGGCCCATTTCAATCCGATGCCTACCCGGTCTTCCGTGAAGACCAAATCCTTCGCAGCCAAGCTTAGGTTTGTCAACTCCGTTCTGTACCGAGCCAGTTCACTCAGGCTTATGAACTCTGGAGGCTCCAGTTTCTCGTTCGAGACTGAAATGGTCACTATGCCGAAGTCAAGGTCACTGTCAACTGGCTCGGCATCCTTGGCGTCACGCAGGACAGAACTGTATGACGTGTCCTCTTTCCTTTCTTTCATCACATCTGCAGGCCTCTTGAAGTAGAGTTCTCTGGTCTCTGTGTCACAAAGAAATGGGCCTGAAACATCGATTCCCATCGTACCGTCGTTTCCAACGAGCGCGCTGGCATCGGCGGTCGCTTGCCCTGAAGCATCAATCTTGCCAGCGTCAAGAAGCAATTTCGATCTCACAAACCCTTGGAAGGTTGACGGCACCGGCGGGAATATTCCTTCTGAATACCACGCGCCGAAATGGAACGATTTGTTGCCCCTGAAATAGAGCACATCATACGGCTCTGCAATGTACTCAGGCATCCTATCGGTCTCCTGTCAGAAATCGCGCGTAAAGAAGACAGTCGATCATTGTGTCCACCTTTTCCTCGTCTGTCCCACCCGTGGCAAACGACGAAATCAACTTCGCATTCCTTTCCGCGTCTCCGTTTCTTCGATCAGAATCCCTCGTCCCGCTGAGGATAGATGCAATGTAGCTCTCGAATACAACCTCATCTGTTCGAATAAGCCCCACCAGCAGCTCTTTCTCCGCAGCAATGCGATGCGGAGTGGTACGTGAAATTCGACGGTCAATGAATTTCTGAA
Organism: Candidatus Eisenbacteria bacterium; assembly: GCA_030017955.1. Lineage (NCBI taxonomy): Bacteria > Candidatus Eiseniibacteriota > Candidatus Eiseniibacteriota bacterium. Next base: position 30,981 of record JASEGR010000030.1, on the reverse strand, counting down.
GGAGTTCGAGTAGATCGGGCAGCTTGTGGTTAGAGAGTGTAAATGTCAGCGTTTCCGTATGACCTTTGATAAGCTGAATCGCAGTGGCGTTCTTGTTTGTTTGACTCTTCGCCCGGTCTGTCATCACTTGGCATGCCCTTCGAATGGTCTCTGAAAGCGGATACTTGTGGTAACACACCACCGCCCCGGCAGAGAGCGTGAGACTGGCGGCGTACCCCTTCGTCAAACCATTCTCGGCAAATAGACGATTGTACGTCGAGGTCAATTCAGCGATGCATTCGAGCAGATACTCCGGATGAATCACGAAATTCACGTCGTCTCCGCCAACGTAGATGAGCTGCCCATGATGTCGGTGAACAACATCGGGAACCAAAGAAGCAAAATGCGATAGTATCCCGGACACCGCAGGCACATATTTGGGAAACTCGTCTGAGTTGTTTTCGAAGATTCTGCGCAGATTGTCCCCATCCATGTAGACGATGGAGTAAAATGGACGCGTAAGCCATACAAATGGAGAATAGCTCCCTTCGACCTCGACCATTCGATCCTCAAGTTTCTTGAAGGCCTCACGAAATGGTTTGACTTGATCGAGCCCGTCATCGAACAGGCAGCGGCCGCAGATTTCACCCGGCCCACCCCCCCATTCCTCTCCCGTTTCTTTACACGCCCTTTGGAGGGCGTCATATTCCGATGCCAACTTCGCTATCTCAGGAAGAGAAAGGAATGAACTGCTAAGCCTTATGCGGAGCTCGTGAAAGGGGACCGCCGCTATGTCAGATGTTGAATCAAAGGAAGGCGTTTCTGCCAAATCTTTGAGAGCCTCAGGCAAGAATCGTTTGAAGAGACACACGCTGCAAATGCGCTCATCGTCGTATAGATCTCCATCCTTGCTCACCGGGGTTGAGAAGACAGCTTTCCTGTCGCCGCAGAGATTGCATTTTTCCCACTTCTTCAGTTCGCCACCTGGCCTCTGGTCGAACACCCGAATGAACGACCGCATTTTGATCTTCTTCTCGGCTTCCTGGTTTTGGCCATACGTTGGAAATTCACCGACATGCCCGTGGAATATATAAGAGAAATTGATGTAGTCGCGGACTTCTTCTCTGTCTATGTTCCCGTTGGACTTCCTCCTGTCCTCCTTGATTCTATCGATGCGCGTCGCCAAGTCTTCGAGAGCATCGTGCATTGCTTTCTCGATTGCCTGTTTCACCTTGTCTTTTGATTCATTTCTGACGATCGCAAAAATCTGATCGGGTACGGTGCCAGCTTTTGCTTTTGCCCGTCGAGTCACAAGAGGATTCTTGCTCACGTCCGGTCGATATATCTTTCCGCCTTCATTGAGAATTGCCCGTGCGACCTCCGACATCAGATAGGAAAATAGAAATGATGCTGACCAATAGTCTTTCGTCTTTCGACTGTGGCGAATGAAATCGGCTATCGGACCGATTTCGCAGACGAGAAGACAGCTAGCACCCTTGTTTTCTACTCCCATAGCAGCTCCGCATTAGCCGAGTTTTGCCCAATGAACGAATCCAGTTCGTTGAAGGGCAATGTTCCGCCAACGGTCTCAGCCTGGTTTGGAACCTTTGGATCATAGAACTTAATCTTCCCATCCACGAACTCTGCCTTGAAAGCTTGGTAACTCACGTATGTCTGTTTCCACTTGTAAACGTGAATGAAAAGCGGCGACTTACGCCGCTGCCGTGTTTCCGACACTATCGTAACCTTCTTCATCGTTACCTTCTTCCCGGGGGACGAAAGTTGAAATGGATGAGGAAGCCCAAAGATGGATGTTTCTGGTAGAAGTAGTCCTCTACTGATCCCAAAGTTCACAACATTCTTATATTCCCGGGAGTGCTGCCCTCGGATAACTCGGATGTTGCCAGATTTTGTTGGTATTTTCCTCTCGAACTCATTCGATGGGTCGGGGGCCTCTCTGAATTTTCTCAGAGCTATTCCCGCACTATTGAGTGCAGGTAGTGGATTCCCTTTGGGCTCGTTTAGAACGAGGCATCTCCAAGCTCTAGGATGCACTATTGAAAACGGCGGCAAATCGTCGTTTGAAGACGATTCCGGCAAAGAGAATAGTCTCCTCGTTCGCTTGAATCCTTCCTTGAGATCAGCAATTGATGTGACTTTGGGAAATCGTTCTCCCAGATCGTCGTTCGCGCAACTAATTTGAAAGCAGCCAAACCCGCGGGAGGACCGGGCACCTAAGGTCCCAAAGTTCGCAAGCATCCATAATGACCCGAGAATCCAATTCTCCTTCTGTGAGTCAGTCGTCCGAAGCGTGACTTCGAGGGTAAACTTCTTCCCAGGAATGACAAAGTTGCGGTCGGACAATCCATATCCTAAGTAACATAAGCCTCTTTCAGCGGGTTCGTCGATTCTGTAACACCATCGCTTGCAATCGTCCTTGGATAACCCACTATCGACGATCGAAAGCCGGAAAGGACTTACGGCATCAGTGCTTCCAAATGTCTTTGACTCGGCCTCTCGAACCCCACTCAGAAACGAATTTTTTCCTTTTCCCAGCTTGTCGAACAAGCCTCCCCCCATCATCGCCCGGAACCACCATCTCATCGCTGCTTTGATGGAAGGCGCGCGCAATTCTGCCTCGTGATCTGCTCCGCCGAGGAACATGGGCGTCACAACTTCGCACTCAAACCCAATGCTGTGCATCAATCACCTCATACTTGAACTAATAACAACAAGACAAAAGAATTCATTATGAACGCCAGACCACGGCGATGTTTCTTAGTTTCTCTCGAACTCATGCGCGTCACAATACTTGATCTAATGGGGCACGAACCTAGAGATTGGGACTAATGGATGCGCAAAGGTCTTATTTCGGCTGGAACGGGCATTAGCCCTCGTATGAGAAAAACTACAACAGAACAGCGAGCGATGCAACAAAATTCTTAGCCCTTTCCTAGAGTGAAACTGGAGATTTCGACTTTGTATTGGAAAGATCGCTCACGTTGCCTGGGAGACAGAAATCGGGAACGTCCCCGGACGCCCTGTCGGATCTGTGCGGAATACGGCCCGATAAGCGTTGTGTCCCCAGAATAGGAGACCTGCCAACAGATAAGTGTTATGTCCCCAGGTTCCCGAATTAAGTGATGTCCCCGAATTCGCTCTTGACGGATGAGAGTTGCGGCAACTTACAATCGGACCGAAGACGCTGGTGTACCGTGGCGAATAAAGAAAGGACAGAACCATGGAGAAGTATCGCTGCACAGTATGCGGGTACATCTATGATCCCGAACTCGGCGACCCTGAAAACGGAATTGCCGCGGGCACATCCTTTCAGGAGTTGCCGGACGATTGGGTATGCCCGGAATGCGGGGTTGGCAAGGATTTGTTCGAATTGGAGGAATGATATCACTATCAAAAGCATTTTGGTTCATTCAGACTACAGATTCTCTTCGTTCGGCAAGAACTATGGCCTCCAGATAAAGGAATTGAATCTCCTTCCAAGAGCGGTGCTCATCGTGGACAAGAATGACATCATACGATACATCCAGATCGTGCCGGAGATTGCTACTCCGCCTGACTACGAGGATGCCATTAAGAATCTGGGGGAAGTCCTGAGTGCCCCGGAGCTCAGCCCGGTGTAAAGAAATATCAGATCCGTTTCACCACAACGAGAGTGACATCGTCCTGGGGTATGCCGCAGAACTCTTCAATTTCTTTCAGTACCAACTTCAAGATTGCGTTGGCCCTCTCCCCGGCATTGCTCCGGATGAGCTGCATTAGGCGTTCCTCGCCAAACTCCTTGTCACCAGAGTCTCTTGCTTCGGTCACCCCGTCCGAGTAGAGAGTGACTATCTCGCCGGGCTCAAGCAGAACCTGCCCCTCATGATATTTGCTATCCGGGAAAACACCCAGAAGCGCACCGCCCTCAGAGAGATGACCCAATCTCCCCTTTCCACACAGGATGGGGAAATTGTGCCCTGCATTGACATAACTCAGCTTTCCTTGAGAAACATCGAGCATGCCGTAGAAGAACGTCGCAAACATATGAGAGGCCGTATTCAAATAAAGGGCTCTGTTAAGCCTGGACACGAGCTCGCGGGGAGAGAGAGTTGATTCGATAAGGGCGTGTAGAGACGCCTGCAAGTTTGCCATCAGGAGCGCTGCCGGCATCCCCTTTCCAGACACATCGCCCACAGCCAAGCCCAACCGTCCCTCGGGAAGCGAAATGAAATCATAATAGTCGCCTCCGACCTGCGTTGCAGGCAGGAACGCAGAAGCTATCTCAAAACCCGGAACTTGCGGTACTTGCTCGGGCAGGAGTCTCATCTGGATTGCCCTGGCCGACTCAAGCTCTGCCTCGAGCCGTTCTTTTTCCTTCACCTCGACAACCATGCGATTCAGGTCGGCCACCATCAGATTGAAAGATTCTGCCAGCTCACCCAGCTCGTCACGTGACTCCACGTCTATCGTCACGCTAAGGTCACCGCCACGCAGCTGTTGAGTGCCCCGCTGGAGGACACTGACGTACCTTGTGATGCCGCCAGCCAGTCCGAAACCGACGAGAGCCACCAGAACCAGAATCACTCCGAAGAAGCCGGCCACAGCTGCGAATGCAATGAGATAAACCCGATTTACGATCTGCTCGGTTGAAGCGAAACTCCTTACAACAGATCTGAAAGTCGTTTCAACAGTGAATACCGAATGAGTCCTTTCCGCTTTCCGCCCGTCGCTCCAATTGATCCCTTCACTCATGATCGGAAAGCTCATCGGTAGATCAAGAAGAGTCCGTCTCTGCCCCGGCCCTCGCGTTGACATTTGTATCCTGGATTTTCCGGTCGGTACATTGAGCGTGGTACCGCCCCGGGCGGCAGGGGTAATCTCCACGTTCAGCCCGGAGACTACGGAAACATCCGTTCCGCACTGGGATTTCATCTCAGTCAGGTCGGACGAGGTGAACTGGCGAAGAAGGCCGATTACGTAATTGCCCCGCTTCGCCCAACTGCTCAGATAAAGAAGCGAGTCGTTTACGGTGATCAGCCCCTTGAAATTCTCTTCGCCCAACCGGACGAGCATTGAGTCTGCCTTCAAGGACCCGGGCAGATGCATTCCTGCAAACTGTATAGTGCCTGGCCCGTGACCCGCTGACGTGTTGAGAAGGACTGCGCTGATTCTTCCCGCGTCTATGTCTGAGAGAAAACGGCCTTGTGTTTCCGCCAGCCAGGGAGGAGGAGTCTTGGGCAGAAGCATCTGCATTGTGCTTGCACGGGAGGCGATAAGCTGCGAAACAAACCTCTGCCAGTACCCTCCCATCAGAAACAAAACCCCAAATGAAAATATAAGAATGAGAAGCAGACCCGGAATGATGCTGGAGAGAACGTACGAAAGCAGGAGCTTTGTCCGGATTCTCAGTGAATACTTGAACCAGTTCGCGGCAGGCCGCGTGACGACCTTGCCGGGAAGAAGGATGAACATGGCAAGGAAAAAGAGCCTCGAGCTGTGAAATACGTGCGGTAGAAGCGCGGAGAGGAGTTCGAGTGTCTCGGTTGCAGAGCGTGCAGCAACTGCGCTTCCACGGGCTCCGACTTCAAAGACAGCGGGTGCTTCGAAGCTGATTGCCGCAGTCAGGAAGATGCCGAGGATGCACAAGAAAGTCAGCTTCACCTTTTCCCTGGTGGAAATCCGGCCGCATTTCTCAAACGTGAAAATCCAGGCGCCGAGCAGGAAATAAGCAATGAATTCCAGCGCCACCGGCCAGTTGAACCAGAGCATCAACAAGACGAAGAAAAGTCCCACGACCGACTTCAGGCGGTTTGAACCCAAATCCGGGGAGAGCCTCAACATCTGAAGAAGGAGTGCAAACAGAATGAACAAGGAGACAGCCGCCATCGCGAGAGAAATCCAGATGAGCGCCAGATGAGGAATGCTGGAGACGCTCGGGGCGCGGAAGAGAATGCTCAGGAGGAAGAGCGGCAGCAGCAGCCAGACCAGGTACTTGAATCTGCGCATCTCGACGGTGACATCTCTGCCTTTGCCCCAGTGGCTATTCAACTGTCTCATGTAGAGTCCAACGGAGGTTACGATCAGGGCTCCGGCGACAAGATTGAAACCGGAGCCAAGGTAGAATGACCGCACCCCCGCAAGAACCAGGAGTGGAAGAAGAGCGGGAAACAGGACTCTTTGTCTAAACTGTGAGGAGAGCATCAAACAAGATTATCCATGTGAGCAAGCTCGTCTTCTCTGAGACAAGGAAGATGGCGGCACTGGCGACCTCCTCGGGTCTCATAAGTTTGTCGGGAAGTATGGCAGATTCGCGTCGTTGTCCAAGGAAAGATGCCGGGGGCAGACCCCCGGCATCTGCTACAAGAGCGTCAACACTTCCCCCGGAGGTTAGTTCGCCTGACCGGCGAGCCTCTTCTCCAGCGATTTCTTGTACGCCTCAAGATCCTTGATAGGATTCCGGGCAACGCCCGATTCCATCGCTGCTTTGGCAACTGCCGTGGCTTCCCATGTCAGCACTCTGGAATCGAAAGGCTTTGGGACTATGTAGTCGGGGCCGAATTCGAACTTCTTCCCGCCATACGCCTTTCTGACTGAATTAGGAACATCCTCTTTGGTGAGCTCGGCCAATGCATGGGCGGCAGCAACTTTCATATCGTCATTGATTGCAGTCGCACGGACATCAAGTGCGCCGCGGAAAATGAATGGGAAGCCCAGAACATTGTTCACCTGGTTCGGATAATCGGAGCGCCCCGTTGCCATGATGATATCGTCACGTGCTGCTTTGGCGTCGTCGTATGTAATCTCGGGATCCGGATTGGCCATGGCGAAAACAATCGGCTTATCCGCCATGGATTTCACCATATCCTTGGTAACAATCCCTGCTATGGAAACGCCGCAGAACACATCGGCCCCCTTCATGGCATCTTTGAGCGTGCGCGCTTCGGTATTTGCTGCAAAGTGTTCCTTGTAGGGATTCATTCCGTCTTTGCGGCCTTTGTACACAACCCCTTTTGTATCTACGAGAAGCATGTTGTTCTTCTTCACGCCAAGCAGCTCATAGAACTCTGCGCATGCAATTCCGGCAGCGCCGGCGCCGCTGAAGACCACCTTCACCTTGTCGATCTTCTTACCGGTGAGCTCCAAGCCGTTCAGGAGTGAAGCACCGCTGATAATGGCGGTACCGTGCTGGTCATCGTGAAAAACCGGGATTTTCATGGTCTTCTTGAGGGTTTCCTCAATGTAGAAGCACTCAGGCGCCTTGATGTCTTCAAGATTTATGCCGCCAAAAGTCGGTTCGAGGAGCTGGACAACCTTGATGATTTCATCAGAATCATGAGAATCGATTTCGATATCGAAGACGTCAATATCAGCAAACCTTTTGAAGAGCACTCCCTTCCCTTCCATGACCGGTTTCCCCGCCAGCGCCCCGATGTCGCCAAGGCCCAGCACTGCAGTACCGTTGGAGACGACCGCGACAAGGTTGCCCTTTGCCGTATATTTGTAGGCATCCTCGGCGTTGGCCTCAATCTCCTTGCAGGGGTCGGCAACTCCCGGCGTGTATGCCAGGGAGAGGTCAACCTGCGTTTTGCAGGGTTTGGTCGCAATGACCTCAATTTTCCCTGGGCGACCCTGCGAATGGTAATCCAACGCTTGCTGCTTACTAATCATAAACTACCTCCTCTTCGTATGAGTCAATAGTACGAAACAAACCCGTGGACGGATAGCATATACTTTCTGGACCCCTCCATCAAGAGACAAAGATGGGCGGCGATCGTGATGCTTTGCCGCTATTTGGCGCTTGATTGCCAGTGCCTCCGCATGCTAGAGTGGTGAGATTCAGGGGCATTCCTTAGTGGCATTAACCAGTAGGAAGGATGTTGTCCGCCTTAGACCGTAACTTCAAATACGAGGTGGCCCGGGAGCCAGGCGGCGAAGCCGTCAAGGTTTGCTTCGCCTGTGGCACGTGCACCGCGGCCTGCCCAGTCCGCGCAATCGACGAGCGCTACAACCCGCGCAAAATCATCCGCATGATTCTTCTTGGAATGCGCGAGCGTGTACTCCAGAGCGACTTCATCTGGCTCTGTTCCACGTGCTACTCCTGCGAGGAAAGGTGTCCCCAGGGCGTGTCCTTCGCCGAAATCATAACTGCCGTGAAAAACATCGCCGCCCGGGAAGGCAAACTGCATCCGGCGTATGTGATGCAATTGGACCTCCTCAAGAAGTTCGGCCGGCTCTACGAGCTGGAAGAGTTTGACAACAAGAAGCGCGCCAAGATGGGGCTCGCCGAACTCAAGACAACCTGCGATGAGGTGGCACGGTTGCTGGAAGATACGAAATGAGCGGCACGGAACGCAGCCTGGCTCTATTCCTCGGCTGCACGATTCCGCTGCGCGCGCGGCAGTACGAGAAGGCCGCGGTGGAAATTGCGCGGCTCTTCGGCTGCGAGCTTACGCCTTTACAGGATTTCGCCTGCTGCGGTTTCCCTATCAAGTCTGAGAGCCGCGAGCATACGCTGCTGCTTGCCGCCCGGAACCTCGCGGTTGCCGAAGAAGCAGGACTGGACATCCTGGCACTCTGCTCCAGTTGTGCGTCGGTCCTCGCTGAGACTTCACACGAGCTCCGCACGGATGAGGCGCTGCGGGAAAAAGTCAATGCGAGACTCGCCGCGATAGGCCGGAAGATAGTCGAGCCGCGGCGTGTCCGCCATTTCGCCCGGTGGCTCTTCGACGACATCGGCATTCCGGCGATAAAAGAGAAAGTTGTCAGGCCGCTTGAGGGTTTTCGCTTCGCTGTTCACTACGGCTGTCATTACCTCAAGCCCTCACGGGCATTTGAAGGACCGGAGGACCCGGAGGCACCGCATTCGCTCGGAGACCTGGTGCGAGCGACGGGCGCCGAAGTAATAGACTATTCTGAATACAAGAAGTGCTGCGGCGGGGCCGTGTTGGGCATAGACGCGGCGCTTGCCCTCACACTTGCCGGCGAGAAACTGACACGCATCAAGACAGCGGCACCCGATGCGGTGGTCCTTGTCTGTCCATTCTGCGCCGTGATGTACGACGACAACCAGAGCAAGGTCGCCGGGCAAATGGCACAGGAATTGGGAATCCCAATCTTGTTCCTGCCGCAGGTTTTGGGGCTGGCTTTGGGCCGCTCGGCAAAAGATATGGAGCTTAAGCTAGCAAAGAACAGGTGCGAGAAGCTTATCGCTGCCTTTGCAGATCAGCCAGTGTGAGATGACAATGGTCAAGGCAAAAAAACAGAATGACGTCATTGGCGCGGCCATGGTCGTGGGTGGCGGTGTTGCAGGCGCCCAGGCCGCACTGGACCTCGCAAACGCCGGCTTCAAGGTTTACCTTGTTGAGAAGGGCGCCGCTATCGGCGGCACGATGGCTCAACTTGACAAGACCTTCCCCACCAACGACTGCTCGATGTGCATCCTGGCGCCGAAGCTGGTTGAAGTGGGCCGCCACGAAAACATTGAAATCCTCACGCTCGCCGACCTGGAGAAGCTGGAAGGCGAACCGGGAAACTTCACCGCTCATGTCCGCCGGAGGCCGCGGTATGTTGACGAAGAGATGTGCACCGGCTGCACAGATTGCGCGCAGGCCTGCCCGGTCCAATTCCCGGACGAGTATGAAGTAGGACTGGTCAAGCGGCGGGCAGCCTATCGCCCCTACGCTCAGGCCATCCCCAATGTCTTTGCCCTCCACAAGCGCGGAAAAGCACCATGCCGCGACGCATGTCCGATCGACCAGGCGGCGCAGGGCTACATTGCCCTCATCGGCGAAGGCAAGTTCAAGGAGGCGCTGGCGCTCATTCGAAAACAGAACCCGCTTCCAGGGATTTGCGGCCGCGTCTGCCACCATCCATGCGAGAAGGCCTGCGTTCGTGGAGAGGTGGATTCTGCGATCTCCATCCGGTCTCTCAAACGTTTCGTCGCCGATTGGGAAGCGGCGAACGAGCCGGATTACTCTTTTGTCACCGACTACAACATTGAAAAAAAGAATACGTCTGTCGCCGTTGTCGGCGCAGGGCCTGCGGGATTGACCTGCGCGCACGACCTGGCATTGGCCGGCTACGACGTTGATGTTTTTGAGGCGTTGCCGTTCCCCGGCGGGATGTTGCGTGTCGGCATTCCGCGTTATCGCTTGCCGCAAGCGGTGATTGACCGCGAGGCCGGCTTCCTGGAAAAGCTGGGCGTCCGCTTTCGCTGCAACGCCGAGCTCGGAAAGAGCTTCGCGATAGATGACCTTTTCCAGGATGGCTACAAGGCGATCTTCCTCGGCATCGGCGCCCACAAGAGTCTAACCCTCGGCTGCGGCGGTGAGGGTCTCGAAGGTGTCGTTGGCGCAGTTGAATTTCTCCGCGAGTTCGCGCTGACGGGAAAGGTCTGGGCCGGTAGGAAGGTCGCCGTGATAGGCGGCGGCAACGCGGCCATTGACGCTGCCCGCACGGCACGCCGCCTGGGTGCGGAGGTCACAATCTACTACCGGCGCACCCGTACCGAGATGCCCGCGGATAACGTAGAAATCGAAGAGGCCCGGCGCGAAGGTGTCGGATTGGAATTGTTGGTTGCACCCGATGAAATCCTGGGCAAGGAAAACCGCGTGACCGGGATGCGGCTCCAGCGAATGGAACTCGGCGAGCCGGATGCAAGCGGCCGGCGCCGTCCCGTTCCAATTCCCGGCGATAAGTTCGACGTCGCAGTGGACATGGTGATACCTGCGATAAGCCAGGCCCCGGCGATAACGCCGCTGGAAGGCCAGGCGGGCATCTGCGTCACCAAGTGGAAGACTGTAGAAGTTGACGAGCAAACCGGCATGACGGGCCGGGCGGGTGTCTTCGCCGGCGGGGACATGGTATCCGGCCCTGGAATGGTTACCGAGGCGATGGCACAGGGACGCCGCGCTGCCCGCGGAATTGCAGCGTACTTGAATTGCAGCGACTTCCCTGTCCCGTTGCCTGCCGCATTGGAAGTGGTCAAGCCCGCGGACGTGCCTAAAGACAAGGCAAGTCCGTCTCCGCGCGCACACATGGCAGAGCTTGCGGTTACCGAACGTGGAAACAGCTTTGAGGAAGTGGAGCTCGGTCTTGACAAAGAGCAGGCAATTGCCGAGGCGAAGCGATGCCTTTCCTGCGGCGTATGTTCGGAATGTCTCGAATGCGTCAGGGCCTGCCGCCCGGATGCCATCCGCCACTTCCAGACCGCGAGATTGGATGAAATAAAAGTGGGCGCAGTTATCCTCGCGCCCGGCTTTGAAGAGTTTGATGCGCGCCTCAAGAGTGAATACGGCTGGGGCCGCCTCCCGGATGTGGTCACTTCCATAGAATTTGAAAGACTGCTCTCGGCATCAGGGCCTTTCGGCGGGCATCTGAAACGCTTGTCCGACGGAAAGGACCCGGTGAAGGTCGCCTGGCTGCAATGTATTGGGTCCCGCGATACCACCGTGGGCCGCGGCTACTGTTCATCGGTCTGCTGTATGTACGCGACAAAACAGGCTGTCATCGCCCGGGAGCACGCTGCCGGCGTCGAGCCCACGATCTTCTTCATGGATATGCGTTCGTTCGGCAAGGAGTTCGATCGTTACATCGAGCGCGCCGAACGGGAATACGGTGTCCGGTTTATCCGGAGCCGTGTTGACAGTGTAGAACGCGAGAATGGAAAACTCGCCTTGAAATACGAGGACGAAGGCGGAGTCTTCAGCCGCGAAGAGTTTGACATGGTGGTCCTGTCCGTCGGCCTTACCGTGGACAAGGACACCAAGGCAATGCTGGGAAGGCTGGGCCTGGAAGTTGACAAGTATGACTTTGTTGCCGCGCCGGCCTTCAACCCGACGCATACATCCCGGCCCGGTGTCTTTGCTGCGGGCGCCGCCGCCGGGCCAAAAGATATCCCGGAATCGGTTATGGAAGCCTCGGCCGCAGTGGCACAGGCCGCAGGGGTCCTCGCTCCAGCGCGTTGGACCGAAACCACGGCCGCGGTCTTCCCCGCCGAACGGAACATCGCCGGGGAACCCCCGCGCGTCGGTGCCTTCATTTGTCACTGCGGCATAAATATTGGCGGCGTTGTAGATGTCCCGGGGGTTGTGGAATATGCAGCATCGCTCCCATGGGTAGCTTACGTCGAGCGGAATCTGTTCACCTGCTCTTCGGATACGCAGAAGCTGATCGCCGAGAAGATAGCTGAGCACGGACTGAATCGCGTCGTCGTGGCCTCCTGCACTCCGCGCACCCACGAGCCGTTGTTCCGGGCGACGCTGCGGGAAGCCGGCCTCAACCCGTACCTGTTTGAGATGGCGAATATCCGCGAACATTGCTCATGGGTGCACATGAGGCAGCCGGCCGAAGCAACCGCCAAGGCAAAGGAACTTGTGCGGATGGCGGTAGCCCGCGCAGTCAACCTTTCGCCGCTCGCGGACATTGAGCTTCCCGTAACGCAAACCGCTCTCGTGATTGGAGGAGGCGTTGCCGGCTTGACGGCGGCGATTGGCCTCGCCGAGCAGGGATTCCAGACCTACGTTGTCGAAAAAGAAGCCGAGCTAGGCGGAAACTTGCGCCATATCCGTTACACGCTTGACGGCCAGGAGATCGCACCTTTTCTTGCTGACCTGGCTGACCGTGTCCGCCGCCACGACAAGATAAAGGTTTTCACCGGTGCACGCATCAAGACGCTTAACGGCTTCGTCGGAAGTTATGTTTCGACGATAGTTGATGCATCCGGCGCCGAGAACAGAATCGAGCACGGCGTAGTCATCGTCGCCACCGGTGCAAACATGGGCGACCACAAAGAGTTTGCCCTTGGCGAGACGGCCCGCGTCATGACCCAGCGCGACCTTGAGCAATCCCTGGGCGAAGGAAAAGTCCCGTTCGGCAGTACGGACATCGCCATGATCCAGTGCGTTGGCTCCCGGGACGAAAGCCACCTCTACTGCTCCCGCATATGCTGCAGCGAGGCGGTGAAGAACGCACTCAAGCTTAAAGAGCTCAATCCGGACGCGAACATTTATATGTTCTATCGTGATTTGAGGACCTATGGCCTGGCCGAGGACTACTATCGTGAGGCCCGCGAGAAAGGTATCTTCTTCGCGCGTTTTGAGCCGGACAACAAACCCGTCGTGGTGCCCAAGGGCGACAAGGCCAGTGTGAAATGGCATGACATCATCGTGGGAGAAGAAGTAGAGATGGAGGTTGACCTGGTCGCGCTGGCCGAAGGAACGTGGCCCGACGTCGCGGCGAACAAGGAGCTTGCGGAAATGCTGAAGGTTCCGCTGACAGCCGATGGCTTCTTCCTTGAGGCGCACATGAAGCTTCGTCCGGTGGACTTTGCCACCGAGGGCGTCTTTGTTTGCGGCCTCGCGCACGCGCCCAAAACTATAGAAGAATCAATAGCGCAAGCTCAGGCAGCGGCGGCAAGAGCATCCACCATTCTCGCAAAGCCAACCATAAGAGCAGAAGGCCGTGTCGCCGTAGTCAATGAGAAGCGGTGCATCGCCTGCGGGACCTGCGAGTCCGTGTGTCCCTACGGCGCGATCGAAGTCAATAAGATAAAGATGGTAGCCGAAGTGAACGCGGGATTGTGCAAAGGGTGCGGCTCGTGCGCTGCGGCGTGCTGGTCCGCTGCCGTGGACATCGCCGGTGTAACGCATGAGCAGCTCCTTGATGCTATAAGCGCGTTGTAATCAGAGATGACAGAGCAAAACAAAAATAGCGGCTTTGAGCCCAGAATTCTGGCGGTCTTGTGCACATGGTGCAGCTATGCCGGAGCAGACCTGGCAGGCGTTTCGCGGATACAGTATCCGCCCAATATCCGTGTCATCAAAGTCCCCTGCTCAGCCAGAGTGAATCCTCTCTATATCATCCGGGCGCTCATGGAAGGATGGGACGGTGTCCTGGTCTCCGGCTGTCACCCCGGCGATTGTCATTACATCGCCGGTAACTATGCGGCGAGGCGCCGGTTCACACTGTTGGGAGATTATCTGGAGTACTGCGGCATCGAGCCGGGCAGAGTCAACTTTTCCTGGGTATCTGCCAGCGAGGGAGCCAGGTTCGCCGAGGTCGTGAAGACAGTGGTAGAGCGAGTGCGAACACTGGGACCAACCCTGCGTCTCGTAAAGGAATATGCGGGGGAGAAAGAGTTCTGACATGAGAGATCCAAAATCAGCAGTTGATTGCTACATCACCGGCGTCCGGGCGAGACTTGATGAGGTCAGGCGGAGGTTTCACGCGCAATGACGCTTGAAGAACAGATCTGTGCCAAAGCTCGTGAGCTGTTGGAGTCGGGAGAAGCTGAAGTCGTGGTCGGTTTCGCAGCCGGAACAATGCCCCTGACCGTTCGGCCGGCGTTCATTAGAGATCCGGCGGACACGAGCCGCCTCACCTGGAACCGGCTGTGCACTCCAGCATTGGCCCGATATGTCCAGGAGTACATCCGTGACCGCCGCAACCGGCGCGATTATGACGTGGCCAAGACCAAGAAGGTCGCGGTCGTTGTCTCACCCTGCGATGAGCGTGCCCTTGTCGCCTACATGAAAGAGAACCAGTTTACCCGCGCCGACATCTACGTCATTGGTGTCAACTGTGCGGTTCCTCTAATAGACCGGAAGAAGGTCCTGGACAAGGTTGGAGTTTACTCTGTCCGGAACGCACGGATAGATGGCGATAAGGTGATCGTCCTGACGACCGCGGGTAGTGAAGTTCAGCTTCCCGCCGCCGACTTCGTTGAAAACATCTGCGCCGTATGCACCCGGCGCTCAATCATCTCAGCCGACGCGACGTTGGGGACGGCTGCGATACCTGGCAAAGCGTCCGATCGCTTTGGCCGCGTCCGGGAACAAGAAAGCCGTGCACCGGATGAGCGCTGGAATTGGCTCAGAGAGGAATTTTCCCGCTGTATCCGCTGTTATGCCTGTCGTCAGGCCTGCCCTGTCTGCTACTGCGAAGAGTGCTTCGCAGACCAGCGAAATCCATCGTGGATCGGGCCGGCCACGGCCGAGGAAGATATCCTGGCGTTCCACATCGTCCGCTGTTTCCACACTGCCGGACGCTGCGTGGAATGCGGCGCGTGCGAGCGCGCCTGTCCTATGGACATTCATGTCCGCGTTCTATCCGACAAGCTGGTGAAGGAAGTCGTAGAGAAGTTCGACTACGAAGTGGATGCGGCACTTGACGCCAAGCCGCCCTTGTCAACATACAAACCTGACGACCCAAACGAGGGGTTCATGTAGATGGCCAAAGGCGGAGAACACCACACTGATGTTGCAGCGCTCATGGCGCAGGCGAAAACCGCCGGCTACGAGGTCTTCGTCCCGGTGCGTTCGGCTGGAGGTTGGACCTTTGGCTACTGGGAGGGCGGGGCAGCGGATGTCAGCGGCTGCTTGCTGACCGCGCTGAGCGCCAAGGCGTTCGTCTTACCTCAACTTGAAAAGCTGCTTGATTACAATGCAGGCGAAGGCGGGGCGGTGGTCCCGCCTGCCGTCAAGCGCGCTCTCTTCTCGGTCCGGCCTTGTGATGCCCGCGCGATTACGCTGATCGACAAGATCTACGCGGGAGGACGCGGTTTTCACGACACCGGCTATGAGGCCCGGCGGAAAAATACAATTCTAGTGGTGAGCGCCTGTGAGAACCTCGCTCCTACTTGTTTCTGCGGCGCTGTCGGCGGTGGGCCGGCTGACCCGACCGGGGCAGACATAATGCTTTTCCACTCGGGCGGACGGACAGTGTACGAAGCAGTATCGCCGCGCGGCAAGGCATTTCTGACAGAACTCAAAGTCAACGCAGGATCCGCTGACGAAGTCTCGGCAGCGAAAACCGCCCACGGAAAGGTCGCAGCGTCGATGAAGCCGCCCTGGGACTTGAATAAAGTTCGTGCAACACTCTACGAGAACTTCGGTGCGAGTGTATGGGACGAAGTCGCAGCCGGCTGCATAAGCTGCATGGCCTGCACGTTTGTTTGTCCGTCGTGTCACTGCTTTGATGTCATGGACGAAGGCAAGCAAGGCAGAGGGACACGGTGCCGTTTCTGGGACGCATGCACTGTCCCTCTCTTCACTTTGCATGCATCGGGCCATAACCCTCGCGATCGCAAAGGTCAGCGTTACCGCCAGCGCGTTCTTCACAAATTCTGCTACTTTCATGAGAATTGGGGCGAGAACCTGTGCGTAGGATGCGGCCGGTGTGTCGTCGCCTGCCCGGTCAACGTTGATATCCGGGAAGCAGTGGCGCGCGCCGCGGCGGCGAAATAACATGGCTCAATACACTATGAACAAATCCCTGGCCAAGACACCCATGGTGCCTGTGCCAGCAACGCTGGAACGCGTCGTGGTCGAGACGGGTGCGGCTGACATAAAAAGTTTCTATCTAAAGCTCAGACGCGGCTCATCGTGGGACTACCTTCCCGGCCAGTTTGCGGAGCTCTCGCTCTATGGCTATGGAGAATGTCCCATCGGCATCGCCTCCTCCCCCAGCGAAGGCGAAGAACTCCTGTTCACCGTCTTCAACACGGGCGGCAGGGTGACGCGGGCGCTTCATCGGCTCGGCCCTGGCGCTCCGGTCGGTCTCCGCGGCCCCCTCGGCAACTCCTGGCCGCTGGATGAGATGCGCGGCAAGAACGTGGTCGTCATAGGCGGCGGCTTTGCCTTCACAACGCAGCGTTCCCTCGTCAAATATGTCCTGGCGAATCGCGAAGACTTCGGAAATCTTACCGTCGTCTATGGTGCACGTTCGCCGGGGGCGCTGCTGTACAAACCGGAGCTTGCGGAATGGGGAAAGTCGCCCGAACTTACGCTCCACCTCACCGTGGATAGAGGTGATGAAGGGTGGTCCGGCGTGGAAGGATTTGTGCCGACAATAGTTGAGCAGGTGAAACCTTCGCGTGAAAACGCAATTGCGGTCATATGCGGACCGCCAATCATGATAAAATTCACGCTGCCGGTGATGGACAAACTGGGATGGCAGCCGGATCAGATCTACACGTCTTTGGAAATGCGAATGAAGTGCGGCGTTGGGATGTGCGGCCGCTGCAACATCGGCCCCAAGTACGTCTGCGTGGACGGGCCGGTCTTCTCATTCGCCGAACTTTCCAAGTTGCCACAGGAATACTAACTCGGGTAGTATGTTGACTGACATATTGTGGTGATGAGCCATCTACAGGCTCGCCAGGCGGGGAATCCTTGCCCCTCCCACCCTCTGAAGGGGTGGCTATCCCCACCTTGCTCGCCAAGACGGGTTCCCCATCCCTCCCGCGGAAGCCAGCGCACGGCTCATCACCATCAAGAACCTGACCTAGCTTCGCGAGTTTCGAGTCACCACGGAATGCGGGAGCGGCACAGGGTCAACTGGTAAGGAGAACAATATGAAAATCAAAGATTACGAATTGCCGGACGACTTGTACTATCACGGTGAGCACGCCTGGGCGCGGCTGGAGAAGGACGGCAGGGTTCGAGTGGGGATGAACGATTTCTTCCAGAAAGCCGCGGGTGGAATTGTGTACGTTGATTTGCCTTTCGAAGACGACGAAGTGAGCCAGGGCGAAACGTGCGGCAAGGTGCAGTCTTCCAAGTGGGTCGGAAAGCTGGTGTCCCCGGTCTCGGGGAAAATCGTTGAGGTCAATAGCAATCTGGAGGACCAGAGCGGTTTGATTAACAAAGATCCTTACGGCACCGGGTGGATAATGCTTGTTCAACCGTCGGCCTGGAACGGTGAGAAGGCGAACCTGATCTGCGGAGCCGGACCGGTTGCGAAGTGGATGGAAGGCGAGATGAAGAAGGCCGAGAGCGGCGGCAAGAAATAGCGGCGGCCGGGTCCTTTGGGAGGTGGCGCGATGAAACTAGAGGTGCCTTACGGCAAGGAGACGGTGACTGTAAGCATCCCGGACAGCGCCGAGGTGGCGTATCCGAATGAAGTGAAAATCAGAGACGAGAGCCAGGTCCTCGCATCGGCGCTTGCGGCTCCCATCAATTCCAAGTCGTTCCGCGACTTCTTAGCGGACGCGCGGGATGTCCTCATCATCATCAATGACGCAACCCGCCCTACACCCACGGCGCGAGTTCTTGACATAATCAGGAAAGACCTCGAAGGCATCAATGCAAAATACATCATCGCTACGGGCGTGCACCGTGCCTGCACCGAAAATGAGCTCCGCGAGATCTTCGGGAGCTTATACACCAAAGTCAAAGACAAGATCATTATGCACGATGCCGCGCGCGATGAAGACATGGTCAATATCGGCACCTCTGCTAACGGGACCGAAATGTACGTTAACCGGGCCGGCGTGGAGGCGCACAAGATTGTCATCATCGGCTCGGTGGAACCTCACTATTTCGCCGGTTACACCGGCGGCCGGAAGGCCTTCCTCCCGGGCATCGCTTCCCGAAGGACCATTGAGCAGAACCACAAATACGCTCTTCGTCCGGAAGCGCAGGCCCTCAAACTCGATGGCAATCCGGTTCACGAGGATATGATTGATGCCTTAAAGATAATCGCGGATAAGGAAATATTCTCGATTATGACCGTCCTGGATGGCGAGCACCGCATCTATGCGACAACGGCGGGGCATATTCACGATTCGTTCTACGCTGCGATCGCGGCGGCGAACGAAGTATTCTGTGTGCCGGTGAAAGGACTGGCGGAGGTCGTTGTCAGTGTTGCACCCTATCCCATGGACATAGACCTCTACCAATCACAGAAGGCATTGGACAACGGCAAACTCGCCATGGCCGACGGCGCGATCCTCATCCTGGTGTCAAAGTGCCGGATGGGCGTTGGGGACGATGCATTCCTGGAGCTGCTGGGGAGCTGCGCAACGCCTCAGGACACGCTGGAGAAGCTGGCTTCCGGATATAAATTGGGTTGGCACAAGGCCGGTAAGATGGCAGAAATCGCAATCAAGGGAGAGATGTGGGGTGTCACAGACTTGGATGACAAGACACTTGAGAAGGCATTCATCAAACCATACAAGAGTCTCCAGCAGGCGATAGACGACGCGCTTGCAAAAAAGGGCGCCGGGGCACGTCTGCTGGTACTGATGAATGGCTCAATGTCCATTCCGATGATCAGATCGTAAACGGAGAGGGCGTCGTGCAGGCAGAGTCCGGAGGTATGATATGCCGAAGAAAAAAGTGAGCACTAGCAGAAAAACCGCGAAAAAGAAAGCATCCGGGGCGACAGCAAGAAAGACGCGAGTGAAAAGCGCCGGGCGGGGCAAGGCAGCACCATCCGGAAAACCCTCTGGCGGGAAGATGCAGTACAACAAGATAACGCCTGAAATCATACGGAAGATAGAAGCCATTGTCGGCAAACTTGGCTACACCACCGCAGCTGTCGAGCTGCGTGCATACGCTGCAGATGCCAGTATGCACCTCGTCGAGCCGTCAATCGTGGTCAGGCCAGTGACGGCAGAACAAATCTCCAAAATTCTCAAAGTCGCAAACCAGCACAGAATCCCTGTGACGCCGCGCGCCGCAGGGACTTCGGTTTGCGGCCAGCCCGTCCCGATTTTCGGCGGCATCCTCCTGGATATGCAGGCGATGAATAAGATAAAAGAAGTTCACGTGGAGGATTTTTACGTCGTGGTGGAGCCGGGCGTGATCTATGCGAAGCTGAACGACTTCCTGAAAAAATACAAGTTTTTCTTCCCGCCGGCGCCGGGGTCAGGCGATGTCGCAACTATCGGCGGGATGCTAATCAACAACGCCTCCGGCGTGAATGCCACCAAGTACGGCGCAACGCGTGACTATGTCCTCGGCTGCGAGATCGTCCTTCCGACGGGTGAGATCATCCACGCCGGCACCAGGACCCTCAAGGCTTCATCAGGATATCAGCTCGACCGCCTGATGGCCGCCTCTGAAGGGACACTGGGCATTGTCACCGAGATCAATCTCCGCGTCGTTCCTGTGCCGAAGAAGCGCGCATTGGCCATGGCGGTATTTGATGACCTGGAGAAAGCCGGGCAGTGCGTGGCGAACATCATAGCGAAGCCGATTATCCCCGCGTCTCTGGAGTTGATGGACGATATCTGTATCAAGGCCGTCAACAAAGCAACGAAACTGGGCTTGCCCGAGGTCGAGGCCATTCTCCTGATTGCAGTGGACGGCCACCCGGCCGCAGTCAAGGATGAGATCGAGCAGGTCGCCGAGGTCTGCAAGAGCGCGGGTGCCATCAGCCTGGACTACACAGACGATCCTCAGCGGATAGGCGACATTGAGAAAGGCCGTAAGGCGATGATACCGTCGCTGTCGCGGTTTGAGGCGGACAAAGTAACTGTCATGTTTGCGGACGACATGGCTGTCCCGCCATCCAAAGTCCCGAAGGCAGTAAAGGCATTCCACGAAATAATGTCGAGATACCTTGGCATCTACATCCCGACCTATGGCCATGCCGGCGACGGCAATCTCCATACGAAGTTCATTATGGACCCGACCGACCCCCAGATGTGGAAGAATGCGGAGAAGGCAAACAAAGAAGTGTTTGACGCAGTCCTGGCGCTGGGCGGCACGGTCTCCGGCGAGCATGGCATCGCCATTACCAAGGCGCCGTACTTCAAGAAAGAGCGTGCGGATTCGTTGGACGTAATGCGCAGGATAAAGCGCACCCTGGACCCAAACAATATCCTCAATCCAGGCAAGATGTTCGATTGGGACCGGCCCACGGTCGGTCACTTCTTGCGCTACAAAGTCGGCCCGCGGAAATACGCAAAGGGCATGGAAACACTGGCGCGTTGGGAGATGGAACTCAACGCCTGCACCCAGTGCGGCTACTGCAAGTCGGTGTGTCCGACGCTGGCTGACATTGGATGGGACGGCGCAGGCACGAAGGGGTATCTCATGTCCTCCTATGCGATGCTCCATGGAGACCTCAAGCCGGACGACAAGCTCGTGGATCGCCTTTTCTCTTGCACGATGTGCTTGGATTGCACGCGGCGCTGCGAGACAAAAATCGAAGTTGCGCAGATTGTTGAAGCGGGACGTGCTGCGCTCGTGAAGGCCGGGTACAAGATGCCGGTCCACGTGGACCTGGTTAAGAAAGTCCAGGAAACAGGCAACATCTTTGGCGAGAAAGAGGCCGCCGTCAAGCCGCAGGATGGAAATGTACTCCTCTACCTCGGCTGTCAATACGGCCAGCGCTTGAATATGGTCAAGATGTTTACCCGTATACTGGACAGGTTGGACGTCAAAACCAGGATAATTGAGGAAACCTGCTGCGGTAACCCCCTCAAGATTCTCGGCTACTGGGATGAGTTTGAAGAACAGAAGAAGAAGTTCAATGCGATGGTTCCCGGCACCGAGCTGGTGACGTTCTGCCCGACGTGCACAATGTTTCTCAGAGAGGAATACAAGCGGCCCGTCAAGCATGTGCTCCAGGCAATCGCCGAAAGGCTTGCCGACAGGCCTGTGAACAAACTCGGGCTCAGAGCCACCTACCACGACCCGTGCCATCTCTCACGGGGCGCCAAGGTAGTCAAGGAGCCGCGCGATATAATGAAAACGATAGGTGTGGAGCTTGTGGAGATGCCGCTTTCCAAAGACCTGTCGCGATGCTGCGGAGGCGGAGGAGGTATCATTACCTCTGCACCCGAGCTTTCCAGCCGGCTGGCGGTCTCGCGTGCCGAACAGGCTGCGGCTACCGGTGCAGATACCGTAGTCACTGCCTGCGCGACATGCGAGCTCACGCTTCGCGAGGGGGCGAAGCGCATCGGGAACGGAAACGGCCTGAAAGTGGAGAACCTCCTGGATTTGGTTTGGAAGGCCATCAAGTAATCCGGGCGCAGCGAGGTAATTTAGAAGGTAATCAGGTAGGTCAGAAGATGCTCAAGCAGTTCAGAAAGCAACTGGCGGTTCAGAAGGTAGTATAGGCAGAACGAATGGAGGTGCCCATGAAGGTCTATGACCTGGGCCTCCAGCCCGGGCTGGATTCTATGCTTCCCTTCCACGCGCTCGCGCACCTGGGCCGCGAAGGGTTGATCCTTGTCTCTCCTGCTTCTACCATCGCCTGTGTCGGTTATTTCCAGGATACGAACAGGGTGTCCGTTTTGTCGATGGTGTCCACAAGGCGCCCGGAGGCCTTCTGAGCTGCTACGCCCAAGTCGTGGAGGATGCCATCGGCGACGTTTCTATCACGGGCGATTTCACTATGATACCCGGGAACGGATTGGAGGAGCTGGAACGCACCATAGTCGGCGCGCCCTACGTTCCGGACCCGGTGAAACAGGTCATCAGCGACTACTATCATAGAACGGGGTTGGAAACACCCGGGGTCGCGACGGACGACTATGTCGCCGCTCTCGGCCTCAAAACCCCTTAGTGTGCCGTCCCCGAAGCGGTCCGTCTCTCCACCTGCCAAGGATGGGGTTTCTCCGCCTCCGGCCGCCCCGCCATTTTGAAGCGCCAGCACCCGGGAGACGGAAACAAGGTGCGGAATTTGTCGTTGACAGACATTGTACTGAGGAACAAGATTCGGGTGCGGGTTTGCCGTCATTCTGCAGCGTCTGCACTTCCACGTTCAGTCAACACAAAACAAGGAGGGTCTTATGTCAGCTTTGAAAAAGAAGTTGAAAAATAAGATTGACGAGTATCGCCCGAGAACGACCAGGCTCCTGAAAGAATACGGTGAGAAAGTCATTGACCAGGTGACGATTTCGCAGGTGATCGGCGGGATGAGAGGAATAAAATGCCTGACCACGGATATCTCTTTCGTGGACCCGGAAGAGGGAATACGGTTCCGCGGGCATGACATTCCGGATACGCTTAAGAACCTGCCTAAACCTCCGGGCAGGGAATCACCATATGTTGAGGGTCACGTATATCTTCTATTGACGGGTGACTTCCCGACGGACGCGGAAGCAAAGGAACTGGTGGAGGAATTCAAAGAACGCAGAAAGGTCCCCAAGTATGTTTGGGATGTTCTTCAGGCTATGTCCAAAGATGCCCATCCGATGACAATGTTCTCAAACGCAATTCTTTCGATGCAGCAAGAGTCCCATTTCGTTCGCGAATACAACAAAGGTATCCATAAGAACGATATGTGGGATCCGACGTATGAGGACGCAATGGATATTATTGCCCGGGTACCGGTCATCGCTGCATACATCTACAGATTAAAGTACAAGGGCAATAAGCAGATTGAAGCCAATCCTCAGCTCGACCTGGGAGATAATTTCGCCCACATGATGGGAATATCCTCACCGTACGACGATCTTTCGAAACTCTATTTCATCCTGCATTCGGATCACGAGAGCGGTAATGTAAGCGCTCACACAACACACCTAGTCGCTTCGGCACTCTCGGATGGCTACTACTCCCTGTCGGCAGGACTCAACGGTTTGGCTGGTCCCCTCCACGGGCTTGCCAGCCAGGAAGTGCTAAGATGGGTGCAGGATCTCATCTCTCATCTTGGCGGAAAAGTCCCGGACAAGGAGCGGCTGACGAAGCACGTGTGGGACACGTTGAATTCAGGACAGGTAGTACCGGGTTACGGGCATGCCGTGCTGCGGAAGACAGACCCAAGATACGTGGCATTGCGGGATTTCTGTCTTAAGCATCTGCCGGATGACGACATCTTCAAGATGACGAGTCTTCTCTACGAGGTAGTTCCCAAAGTACTCGTCGAACACGGCAAGGCCAAAGACCCGTGGCCGAATGTGGATGCGCAATCCGGTGTCCCGCAGTGGCACTACGGCGTAAAGGAGTATGACTTTTATACCGTGCTATTCGGAGTTGGAAGAGCCATCGGCGTCATGGCGAACATTGTGTGGGATAGGGCACTTGCCTATCCTATCGAAAGACCTAAGTCAGTGACTACATCCATGCTCGAAAAGATGGCCGGGATATAGACGCCCAGGGGCGTCAGATGTCTGTCCGCTGTTGATTCAGGAGAATACTTATGGGGAGAACCATAACCGAGAAGATCTTTTCTGAGCATTTGGGGAGAAATGTTGCTGCCGGTGAGCTTGTGGTCCTGCCGGTTGATGTGGCAATGGTCCAGGACGGGACAGGTCCTCTGACGGTCCAGGAACTCGAGAAAATGAATATCTCCCGGGTCGTCAACCCGAAGACAAGAATTCTCTTCATCGACCATGCTTCGCCGAGCCCGCGGAAAGAGCTTTCAAACGCGCACATCATGCTGCGGAAATTTGCCAAGAAGACCGGAGTGGTGCTGTCCGAATCCGGCGACGGTGTGTGCCATCAGAGGCTTGTTGAAGATTTCGTGAACCCCGGTCAGATCGTCGTGGGGGCCGATTCTCATACCTGCACCGGCGGAGCACTCGGTGCCTTCGCGACGGGGATGGGCTCAACAGATGTGGCTCTGGCTTTCGCTCTCGGGAAAACCTGGTTTCGAACGCCGCAGACCATGAGATTTGTCTTGAAAGGCAGACTTCCGGAAGGCTCGTCGGCAAAAGACGTGATCCTGCATGTCATCGGAAAAATCAGCGCAGAGGGTGCATCCTACAAGGCAATGGAATTCACCGGAGACGGTGCAGAAGCGCTCGACATCGAATCCCGGTTCACAATTGCCAATATGGCAATAGAAGCCGGCGGAAAGACCGGCCTTTTTGCCACAGACGGAGAAACCGAAAGGTATCTCAAGTCCCGGGGCCGGGGAAAAGAGTTCAGGAAAATCGAGTCCGACGCGGATGCGCACTTTGAGACGACGCTTGAATTCGACCTCAGGTCGATTGAACCAACGGTGTCCTTCCCTCACACGGTTGACAACATCAAGACCGCGCGCGAGGCGGAGGCGGAAGGTATCGGGCTTGACCAAGTCGTCATCGGGACATGCACAAACGGGAGGATGTCCGACTTGCGTACGGCGGCAAAGATACTGAAATCACAGAAGGTCCATCCCGACGTCAGACTGATAGTGATTCCGGCGTCGCGCGAAATCTACCTTGATGCAATGAAAGAAGGACTCTTGAAGATCTTCGTTGAGTCCGGTGCCTCAATCCTGGCGCCGGGATGCGGCCCCTGTGTGGGTGTTCACCAGGGGATCTTGGGTGACGGCGAGAAGGCTTTGTCCACACAGAACCGTAACTTTCAGGGCAGGATGGGCAATCCTGAAGGATTTATTTTTCTGAGCTCACCCGCTACTGCCGCTGCAAGCGCAATAGCTGGGAAAATTGTTGACCCCAGAAAATACATGTAGAAGGAACGCCGCACGAGTGATTTGCGCATCAGGCAGTTAGATGGGAGGTTCTTCCATGGTACTCAAGGGAAAGGTGCATAAGTTCGGAGACAACATATCGACTGACCACATTGCGCCGGGCCGGTTGTTCCATCTTCGTACAAATCTCCCCGAACTTGCGAAACATGTGCTTGAAGATGCCGACCCTGAATTTGCGGGGAAGGTGCGGCCCGGAGATATCGTTGCAGGGGGAAGGAACTTTGGGCTTGGTTCCTCCCGTGAACACGCGCCAAGGATTATCAAATTGGCAGGCGTGTCCTGCGTTCTTGCAAAATCTTTTGCGAGGATCTTCTACCGGAATGCAATAAATGTTGGATTGCCTGCCCTGGAAGTGAACACTGACGAATTCAGCGCGGGCGATGAGTTGGAGATAGACCTCAATAAGGGTGTTATCACTGATGTGACAAAGGGGAAGAAACTGGCGGCGATGCCGATGCCGCCCGTCATGTTGAAAATAATCGAAGACGGTGGAATCGTGGAGCATATCAAGAAGCACGGAGACTTTGCCCTATGATCTGCGGCAGCGGGCCGCTGGACTGCTAGAGCAAAGGCATTCGAATTCAGAGGGAGGCTAACTTGGGATCGAAAATAAGGGTTCAAGCTGAAAAACTCGCGGTGCCGGATGATCCGATAATCCCGTTCATCGAGGGCGATGGAATAGGTCCCGACATTATGAGCGCTTCGATGTTCGTTTGGGACCAAGCCGTCGCAAAAGCATACAAGAGCAAGCGCAAGATTGAATGGAAGGAGATCTATGCCGGCCAGAAAGCCCTTGAAGTCAAGAACGAATGGCTGCCCAAGGAAACCGTTGATGCAATAGCAGAGTACATCGTCGCCATCAAAGGGCCTCTCACGACACCGGTAGGCGGCGGCTTCAGGAGTCTAAATGTCACGTTGAGGCAGGTACTCGATCTGTATGCCTGCGTCAGACCAGTGCGCTGGTATCCTGGTGTGGCGTCGCCGATGAAACATCCTGAACTTCTCAATGTAGTTATCTTTCGAGAAAATACTGAGGACGTCTATGCGGGCATAGAGTGGGAAAAGGATTCACCCGAGGCGAAAAAAATAATCGATTTCATTGGAAAAGAGCTGGGCAAGAAAATCCGCCCGGATTCGGGAATAGGCATAAAACCGATCTCGGAATTCGGGTCAAAGCGTCTTGTCCGAAAAGCAGTAAGACATGCGATTGATAATGAACGGAAAAGCGTCACGCTGGTGCACAAGGGCAACATAATGAAGTACACCGAGGGTGCATTCAAGAACTGGGGATATGAGCTCGCTTTGTCTGAATTTCGGGATAATGCTATAACTGAGGATGAGCTTTGGGACATGGCCAAAGCGAAAGACGGCGTGACACCAACGCACAAAGAGGGCGCATACGCCAACCTTCGGGGTGGTTTGCCTGCTGGGAACCCGGGCAAGAGAATAGTGATTAAGGACCGGATTGCCGACCAGATGTTTCAGCAGATTCTGCTTCGCCCCGAGGAGTATGATGTGCTCGCGATGCCGAATTTGAACGGAGACTATATGTCTGATGCAGCTGCTGCGCAGGTTGGCGGCCTTGGAATGGCACCCGGTGCGAATATCGGTGATTTCGTTGCACTCTTTGAGGCGACACACGGCACTGCTCCAAAGTATCGCGGCCAGGACAAGGTCAATCCCGGTTCGCTCCTCCTGTCTGGTGCCATGATGCTGGAATATATGGGGTGGACTGAAGCTGCAGTGCTCTGCGAAAAGGGACTTGAGCGAGCGGTGCAGGACAAGAAGGTTACTTATGACCTTGCTCGCCAGATGGACGGCGTAGAGCCGATCAAGACTTCTGAATTTGCCAGGGAAATAGTGGCCCGGATGTAAGAGCTTGAACGTTCGCTCGTTTGCAGGGCGGTTCTCCGTTATCAGGGGCGCTGTTTTCGCTTGAAATAGACCGCCCTCTGTTCTAGAGTTGTTCGCGGTCAATTAGTCCCCTCTTAGTCTGCCTGCTCTCAGTTCAGCAACTGTTTCCACGTTTGCCAGGTCTTATGGAACAGATGACTGGCAGAAGTCAGAGGGATGTTGGCGCGTCCAGGAGCATAGAGCACGGCCTTTGAGACTTTTCAGGAAGGGGTGGAAAAAGCGATATGCCCAAGAAAAGGGTCACTAAGAAGATCTTGCTGGAGGCACTATCCGCGTTCGAAAGCTACCGGGAAAAGTGCTGCACCGCAGAAGAGGCAGTGGAAGTAATTCAAAGTAACCAGACCGTGTATGTGCATTCCGGCTGTGCCCATCCTGAACGATTGACTAAGGCAATGGCGAAGCGCGCTCCGGAGCTGCGCAATGTGAAAGTGGTGCACCTCATGACTGCCGGGAGCGCGGATTATGCGAAACCTGGTCTGCAGGAGAGCTTCCGTCACGTCGGTCTTTTCGTTGGCGGCAATGTCAGGCAGGCCGTCAAGGAAGGCAGGGCGGACTTCGTGCCGGTCCACCTCGGTGAAATTGAGGAGCTGGTCAGCTCCGGCGCCATGCCAATCGATGTTGCGCTGGTGCAGGTCTCGCCTCCTAACAAGCACGGTTATTGCACTTTCGGGGTGGGGGTCGATACAACGAAGACCGTGTGCGAGCACGCGAGGATCATAATTGCCCAGGTGAATCCCAGGATGCCGCGTACGCGCGGCTACACTTATATCCATATGAGCGAGTTTGACTATATCGTTGAGACTGACGACAGAATACTTGAGCTCCCGATGGGAAAGCCTTCTGAGACGTCCCACCGGATAGCCAGGAACATCGCAGATATTATCGAGGATGGTTCGACATTGCAGCTTGGAATCGGCGAGATCCCGGATGCTGTTCTTTACTACCTGAAGAACAAGAAGGACCTTGGCATTCACTCTGAAATGGTAAGCGACGCATCGGTTGAGTTGTTCGACAAGGGAATAATCAACAATGAGAAAAAGACCGTGCATCCCGGAAAAGCCATCCTGGGTTTTGTGCTGGGCACCAAGCTCCTCTACGACTTCGTCGACGATAACCCGATGTTCGAGTTCCATCCGACCAAGTACACCAACGACCCGTCAGTTATCGCCCTGAACGACAAAATGATCGCAATCAACTCGGCAATAGAAGTCGACCTCACGGGCCAGGTTTGCGCAGACTCAGTGGGCTACAATATCTACAGCGGGTTCGGGGGTCAGGTTGACTTCATGCGCGGCGCGGCGCGAAGCAGAGGCGGAAAGCCGATTATTGCGCTCCCGGCAACGGCAAGAAACGATACCGTTAGCAGAATTGTCCCGCACCTGAAAGAAGGCGCAGGGGTGGTAACATCAAGGGCGGATGTCCACTATGTGGTGACGGAATTCGGCGCAGCCTATCTTCACGGTAAATCGGTCCGCGAGAGGGCTCGGGCGCTAATCGACATTGCCCACCCGAATTTCCGCGAGGAGCTGACGAAATTCGCCGTGGAACGTCGTTGGTTGTAGAGAACAGAATTGCGCCTCAGGCGGGATTTGCTCTCTTCTTAAGGACTTGTTTCGCTTCCGTGAGGAAAACAGACAAACGCTGAGGTAAAAGTGTGACTCACCCTCACGTCCCCGAAAAAGTATCAGAGGAAATCGCGCATATCACAGAGGAGGTAACCCATCTCCCGGATGAGATGAAGAAACGCTCCTCGCTCTACTTCCTGAGCCACAAGAAGTTCCGGACGCTCCTCTGGGCCCTTCTCTTCGCAGTCTTCATCGTTTCAGTTTTCTATTTCGGGATAGACAAGAAGCTTGCAGCCGCTGTTCTCCTTGCCGCAGGGCTTTTCACTCATGCCTTCTCCGCTTTTCTCGCACTTATCGTGCTTATTCCGTATATCGGACCGCTCCTTGCCACCATATTGAGCTTGCCCTTTTTCTTGCTTATCAACGCCGTGAGTTATATCGTCACGATGGTGGCTCTCAAGAAAGGCATGAAGACTGAGGTCACAAACTCAAAAGTGATTGCAACCGCAATTCTGGTCGGCTTTGTCCTTGGCTTCGTGGCAGCAAGAGTGTTCTAGTGTGCCGTCCCAGAAATAACTCTACTAGGACTGGAGGCGTGGAATGATGAGGAGATGGGTTCCTTCGTGCATGTTTCTGTTCCTTTTCACGGCTCTTGTTTCGACTGCAGCTGGGTTGGCTCAAGTTGGGAAAGCGCAGAAAGAAGGAAGGAGGCCGCACTTGGATGCAATGAATGTAGCCCGCAAGATGACATGGTACGGGCATGATACTTTCAAAGTGGCCGCTGACAAGGTGATCTACTTTGACCCGTTCAAGTTGAAAGCCGGCCTCGAACCTGCCGACATCATTCTGATTTCTCACGACCACCACGACCACTGCTCGCCGGAGGACGTCAAGAAGATTCAAAAGAAGGACACAATCATCGTAACTACTCCCGATTGCGCCAAGAAGTTCTCCGGAAATGTG
This sequence comes from Candidatus Eisenbacteria bacterium, assembly GCA_030017955.1. Taxonomy (NCBI): domain Bacteria; phylum Candidatus Eiseniibacteriota; species Candidatus Eiseniibacteriota bacterium. The sequence goes on along the minus strand of JASEGR010000030.1, from coordinate 1,405 downwards.
AGAACCATGAGGCCGGGTGAAAAACTGAATCTTGGCACGGTGCAGGTGGAAGCTGTCCCCGCCTATAACATAGGCAAGGAATTCCACCCGAAGAGTAAGGGATGGATCGGCTTTATCGTGACGGTTCCGGGGGGCGTGAGAGTTTACTTTGCCGGGGATACGGATTTGATTCCCGAGATGAAGAACATAAAGGCAGACATCGCTCTTCTCCCCGTCTCCGGCACTTATGTGATGACTGCCGAAGAGGCGGCCCGGGCGGCGGAGATGATCAAGCCTCAGATAGCAGTACCCATGCACTACGGAAGCATCCTCGGTTCTGGAGAAGATGCAAATAAGTTTAGGTCCCTCGTAACACAGGTTCCGGTGCATATTTTCGAGCAGATACGGCAGCCGGAATAGCAGCCAAGCAAAGGAGGTGTCAGGATGGAAGCTGTAGAAACCAAAACCTTTCTTCTTGCTCTGACTAAGATGGGGAAACTCAAGAGAATGTCCCTGGAGGAATTCGGCGCTCAGAGAAGGGGAGGCAAGGGAGTAATAGCACTTAAGATTGAAGAGGATGATGTTGTCTCCTATCTCCTCCCTGCAACAGAAGACGATCATCTTCTCTGCTTCACAACACTCGGCAAATGTCACATCCTGAAGGTGAGCGATATTCCGGAACTTGGAAGATATGCAAAAGGAATACTCGTTTCCAAGCTCATGGAGCTCGAAAATGAAGAGCGAGTTGCGGCAGTCGTTTCGGTCTCGAGTTTCCCCGAGGGACTGGAAGTTGTCATGCTGACAAAGCAGGGTATGATCAAGAAAACTGAGCTCTCCAAGTTTGCAAGACCGAGAGCGGGTGGTATCAAGGCCGTGACAATCCATGAGGGTGACGAGCTTTCCGGAGCCAGAATCTCTGACGGAAAATCATCGATTCTGGTTGCAACGAAGAGCGGAAGGGCGATCCGCTTCGACGAGACTCTCGTTAGAAGCACGGGTCGTGGGGCATCGGGAGTGAAAGCCATGAGACTCAAGGAGGGGGATGGAGTTGCAGGATTCCTGGTCGGCAACGATCAGAGCTCTGCCGTCACTGTGACTGAGGGCGGATTCGGGAAGAGGACTCCGATGTCCAAGTACCGGTCAAGTGGAAGAGGCGGGCAGGGAGTAACAAACATAAAGTCAATCGAAAAGACAGGAGCCGTCGTCGCATTGGTGGGCGCCGGTGGCGAGGACGAGCTCCTTGTCGGAAGCTCCCATGGGAAGGCCATTGTGATCAAGGCCCAGGACATACGGGAAACAGGAAGGGCTTCTACCGGCGTAAGAATAATGAGGCTTGACGAAGGCGACAAAGTGGTGGTCGCAGAGAAAACCGGCTAGTGCACCGTAACATAAGTAAGTTGACATTCACATTGCCGCTGAACGGTGC
>JASEGR010000029.1 GCA_030017955.1 Candidatus Eisenbacteria bacterium | reverse complement strand
GTGCCTTACGAAACGCCCTGCATTTCGTAAAGTCATTTCTGGGACGGCACACTAGTTACATCCTAATTGGTCAGAACAGTCACGGCAACAGGAGACCTTCACCCATAATCAGTTGTCCGGTTATTTTATGAGATTTCAATAGGTTATGTAGGTGAGGTCTTCTTTCAGAAGCTCCAGTAGGACTGGGAAAGGAAAAGTAGCAGAGCCCTGCCTTCCTGTCAACGCAAGTCTCACTTCTTCCTGAGCTCGATCAGAATCGGTTTCTTGGCACGGGCTCGGCTGCGCTTCCAGTACTCGCCTGCCCGTTGCTCTTCGCCTAACCCTTGATCACACCCATCGGTCTGAGTTTCGCTACACGTTTGGCAATCCCTGCCCCTTCAACTACGTCCACCACCTGGTTTACGTCCTTGTATGCTTCGGACACTTCCTCATGAAGAGTCTGTTTGCCGTCGTACCTGACAATGATCCCCTTGGCTTCGAGCTCCTCCCGGATTCTCCTTCCTCTGGTAGTTTTCACCGCTTGGGTCCGGCTCATGAGTCTTCCAGCTCCGTGACACGTTGAGCCGAATGTCTCCTTCATCGCCTTTTCCGTGCCAACAAGCACATATGAACATCTGCCCATGTCTCCCGGGATGAGAACCGGCTGTCCGACATGGGAATACGGTTCCGGAATGTCGGGCCGGCCGGGAGGGTATGCTCTCGTGGCCCCTTTCCGCAACACCCACAGTTTCGTTTTCTTGCCTTCGACTTCATGCTCCTCAAGACGCGCGATGTTGTGCGCGAGGTCGTAGATCATTCTCAGGTCCAGATCCTCAGCGCTTCGTCTGAAAATCTCCTCCATGGCCTGCCTCGTCAGATGAAGTATGCACTGCCTGTTAGCCCACGCAAAGTTGGCTGCAGCAGCCATTGCCCCGAGATATGCCTTTCCCTCTTCGGATGAGATCGGCACACATGCAAGCTGTTTGTCCGGAAGCTCAATCCCATATCCGTGCATGGTTCTGGATGCGATCCTGATGTAATCGTCACAGACCTGATGGCCGAGCCCTCTCGACCCGCAGTGAATCATAATGGTCACCTGGTCCCTCCACAGACCGAACGCCTGCGCTGCCTCATCGTCGTAGATTTCTTCAACGTACTGGACTTCAAGAAAATGATTTCCCGACCCCAGTGTCCCGAGCTGCTCTCTTCCTCTGTCCTTGGCCTCAGAGCCGACTCTGGATGGGTCTGCGCCATCGAGCGTGCCGCTTTGTTCCGTAAGAGAGATGTCCTCAGGCCACCCAAATCCGTGCTCCAATGCCCAACTTGCCCCCTCGACAAGCACCCGGTCGGTATCCTTTGAGGAGAGTCTTATGTTTCCCTCAGAGCCGAGCCCGCAAGGCACACGGGCAAAGAGCCTTTCAACGAGTGGAGTGAGAACAGGAAGGACTTCTTCCTTGGTAAGATTGCTCCTTACAAGCCGCACTCCGCAATTGATGTCGTACCCAACCGCCCCCGCCGAGATAACGCCATCTTCGGGCCTGAATGCCGCGACACCTCCTATCGGCATGCCAAAACCCCAGTGTGCATCCGGCATTGCGAGTGCTGCTCTTACGATTCCAGGAAGGTGTGCGACGTTGGCAACCTGTTCGGGAGTGGAGTCACTTGTGAGGATCTTGAGAAGCCGTTTGTCGGCATAGATGATCCCCGGAACCCTCATTCCGCGCTTGTAGGTCCTGGGGATTTCCCATTTGAATTCGTCTATCTCTTTAAGCGGTCCTGCCCATTCATTGGACATGGGGCCTACCTTCGAGCCTGGCTGCTACATGGCCTCCTCATCGGCGCCCGCTTGAGCCGTAGATATCAGCCCCTGGAAGACGCGTAGCCCCTGGGATGCTCTTTCATCCATTTCCACGCATCTGCGACGATCTCAAGAATATTCTGTTTTCGGGGATCCCATCCGAGCTCTTTCTTTGCCTTCGCTGAAGATGCCACAAGCGTCGCCGGGTCACCGGGTCTTCTTCCAACAATCTTGAACGGGATTCTTTTCCCGGTCACTTCTTCACATGCCCTGACCACTTCCAGCACCGTGTTACCTCGTTCACTGCCCAGATTGAAAATCCCGCTCCTTCCCTCCGCCATGGCATCAATCGCCTGGATATGTGCTTCGGCAAGATCCTCAACGTGGACATAATCTCTCAGGCAGCTTCCGTCCCTCGTAGGGTAGTCGTCACCGAAAATGGAGACCTCTTTCCTCTGTCCAAGCGGGACCTTGAGAACGTTCGGAATAAGATGAGTCTCGGGAGAGTGATCCTCTCCCCTTTCCCCGGTCGCCCCTGCTGCATTGAAGTAGCGAAGGCTCACGGATGAAACTCCGTGGATTCTTCTGTGCCACTCAAGTGCACGTTCAAAAACCAGCTTGGTTTCGCCGTATGGATTGGTAGGATTTGTCGGCGACTCTTCCGTGATGGGAGTTTTCTCCGGCTCACCATAGACGGCCGCAGAAGAAGAGAAAACAATCCTCCGTGTGTCATGTTCGACCATTGCTTCAAGAAGAACCATGCTCTCAGAAACGTTTCTCCTGTAATACGTGCCTGGCTTCTTCATCGATTCTCCCACCTCAGTTGAGGCGGCAAAATGAAGTACACAGTCGCAAGGGTCCTCAGCAAGAAGTTTACTGAGAACGGAGGAGTTTCCGACCCTTCCTTTTACAAAGCGCACACCGTTCGAGAGGGCTTCCGCGTGCCCGGTCGAAAGGTCGTCAAGAACAATGACCGAATCTCCCCGCACAAGAAGCCTTTCAACGACCACGCTTCCTATGTACCCAGCTCCTCCAGTCACAAGAATTTTCATGAGGCGAACCCCCCCAGCTTGCGTATCTCTCCGGCAGCTTGAGATGTGTTCGGCGGAAGCGCCTGGAACTCAACGAGCCCGATATGTTAAATCCGTCCCAAGTATGCCGAAATCGAGGCAAGAAGTAAAACAAAAGAAAAATCCAGCCTCAAGATAGACCCCGGGACTAATGTCGTATATTCTGCTTTTCGGAAGATACTTGTTGAGGTTATTGCCGCAATTTGATATTAATCTGACATCGTTGCTGGACATGGGTGGAAGAATATCCTCTCGAATGCTGACCACGGGTCAGACCGGATAGTGAGCGGCGGCCCCTGGGGTCTTCGGTGCCTATGAAATCCTCTGTGATGGAAACTTTGTTCAGGTCACAACCCACATGAAGAACGACTCTCGCATTACACTTCCGGATGCACTCTGCACTAATGCCGGGCCTTCCCGGCGAGAAGTGCTCGTGGTCGCCTTGTTCGTGGGGGTTTACGTCATTGTCAGTTTGGTTCTTGCGACCCGATGGTGCATCCCGTGGGTCGATGAGGTGATGTACACCGATCCTGCTGCCAACCTGGCACTGGGCCGAGGGTTTCACTCTACTGCCTGGTTCACGCAGGCCAGGACTGAGATTTGGGCGAGCAACACACCACTCCATGAATTTCTGCTCGCCGGATGGTTTCGCCTCTTCGGGTTCGGTCTTCTCTCCGCGCGAGTCTTCTACTCCCTTTTTCAGGCCGCCGGAGCTCTTGTGCTTTACCTTGCGGCTTGGCGGCTTCGCATCCTTCACTCTGGGACCGGCCGGGTTGTTCTGGTTGCGTTGCTCCTGAGTGGCAGCGGCATCAGCGATTGCCTGCACAACGGCAGGCCTGAAGGTGTCAAGTATCTTCTTTCTGCCCTCAGCCTCTACGCATTCTCGGTTCGACACGCGCGCTGGCGGCTTGGCCTTCTATTTTCCTTGGGCTTCTTGAGCTCTCTGGCAGGAATTCAGCTTATTGCGTATGCCGGGCTATTTTGCGTGGCACTCTTTTTCCTGGTCAACCGGGAGATTCGGTTTTCAATGATATGGCTGGGCGTTGGTATGGCGGTTGGCTTGGTTGCGCTCCTTGGCAGCTACGCCGTCATCGGCTACGGCAGGCGATTTCTCGAAGCAACATTCTTGTCAGGGCACATGATGACCGGCCGCGTCGCTCAGACGGTCGTCCTGCACAACAACCGTTTCCTCGAGGACTTGAGGACCTTTGTCCATTCGCTTTCGAACCTCTATACTTTTGACTCGAGCTTGCTGATACTCATGTTGTTGCTGGCTTACTTGATGGCCCGGGATGTCATTGCCCGGGAGTTTCGATTTCGTTCGATGGCCTTCTTCGGCCTCGCCATCGCGATCGTGCTTCCGGTCATCATGGGTTTTGTGGGCAAGTACGGTGCCATATATGCTTGGATGGGCTTTGCACCCATCGCGTTGTGTTCTGCCGCCGGGCTAGAGCTAGGCCGGAGCGGCAGCTCTCGCTGGACAAAGTTCCCGTCCGTAGTTCTGATCGGCATCGCAATCGCCGTAGGTTTACCCTACCGCACGGTTCTTGTCGCCTCACAGTGGAAAGCCAGCGATCCTGCTCCGGTGGAGCGTTTTGTGGCGAACTGTATCGGGCAGGACGAGTGGGTGTATACTGACTACCCTGCGTACTATGCGGTGAAGCGGAGAGCTGCAGAAACCTTTTCGCCTACCTACGCCGGCGGGCGAGGTTTCAGGGAGATCCCTGACTATGAGCGGGAGCGCATCTCGGCGATCATTGGCAGACCGTCTGAGGCGGTGAAAGCAGTTGAACGTTTGGGTGGAAGCTGGAAAGAAGCCGGCCGGCTGGGTGACGATAGTGCAGTCTACCAGCTGGTCCTGCTGAGACGCAATTAGGCGGGCGAGGGGGACAAGTGTCGAAGCTTTACCGTCACAGGGTCAACACAATCGAAGAATTGCGACAGATTCCGCATTCGCTCGGAATTGAGTTCGACTTGCGCTCTGACGGTGATCGCGTCATCATAACTCACGAGCCGTTTACAAGCGGTCCGGACATAGAGGAATATTTTCCGCACATCGGCGGGCGACCCTGCATTTTCAACGTCAAGTGCGAGGGTATTGAGGCGCGTGTACTTGATTTGGCGAAGCGGTACAACATCGAAGACTTTTTCTTTCTGGATTGTTCCGTGCCGGCGGCGGTGAAGCTCCTCCGTTCGGGCGAGAGCCGGATTGCCGTGCGGTATTCAGAGTACGAACCATGCGAATGGGTTCTTGGCTGGGCTGGAAAGGCACGCTGGGTATGGGCTGACTGCTTTACGGCCTACCCCGGGGATGAGAAGGACTGGCAGCGAATTGCCGAGCGTTTCCAAATTTGTGTGGTGAGCCCTGAGCTGCAGGGACATGGGTCAGAAAGCATTGGTCAGTTTAGGGCAACATTGGCTGGGCGGCGATTTGACGCAGCTTGCACGAAGAGACCAGACCTCTGGAGCAAACCATGAGTGAAATCACAGAAAAAGTGGTTGCCGGTCCAGACAAGAGAACCTCCGAAAAGTCAGCCGGCTCACCGGTCACTCAAGGTTCGGGCGAAGAACCGCGGGCGGCAATAGACCTCGACCGCCGGGAGCTACGCAATGAGCTGCGCCTGGTCGCGGGGAGCAAGTTGTTCTGGGCCGGGCTTGCAGCCAAATTGTGTGCGGCAATCTTGTTTGGCTCCCACTTTGCAACCCGATGGTTCGCTCCGTTTTTCTACGAGTTCGTACACACTCACTTTTCAAACCCATGGCAGATCTTTCTCGGACGCGGAGAGCCTCTGGCGTTCCCGTACGGGCCAGGAATGCTCCTCGTAGGTGCAATCTCCTGGCTGCCGGCGTTGATTTTCTCATTCGACCCGGCATCTCACATCGGATTGCTTCTCCTGAGACTCCCGCTCCTCGCCGCCGACATTGTTGTTTGCCTGCTCCTGGTGCGCTGGACCCAACGGAGTGTGCGCGAGGTTCTGATCGTTTACTGGCTCAGCCCTGTGATTTTTTACGCAACATATATTCACGGCCAACTTGACCTGATTCCAACGGCCCTGCTTTGTGCTGCGCTTTACTTGATTTTCACAAAACGCATTACTCTAGGCGCGCTCGTTTTTGGTCTTGCCCTCGCGGCAAAGGGGCACATAATCATCGCAGTTCCCTTTGCGGCAGTTTATCTCTTCCGGCTGCCAAGGCGGCGCCTTGCCTGGTTCAGGTTCAGTCTTGTCAGCGGGCTCATGGCTCTTGCGCTCTATGCATATCCGCTTACACTGCCCGCCTTCCGCGAGATGGTTCTGGGCAGTCCGGAGGCGAAGAAAATTTGGGCGGTAGCAGTGCCTTATGGGCAGAGCGGACTGCTTCTCTATGCGGCGCCTGCTGTTTTGATGGTGACGTTCCTCAGGTTTGCGAGCTACCGTAAGATCAACCGCGAGCTCACACTCTGGTTTCTTGGAGCACTGTACCTGGCTCTCGTGAGTCTGGTACCGCCTCAACCGGGCTGGTTCGTCTGGTCCATTCCATTCATTGCCTATCTGGGTGCCCGTTTCACCCGCAGCGGACGCTTCGTCGTCTTTGCAATCTCGTCTGCCTATCTTGTCTACTTCTTTATCGGCGACCCACTCGTATTCCTGGAAAGTCTGGATCCGACTATGGGCAAGGGGTTTGGCAGCTCGGCGGCTGCTGCGCTGCAACAAGCGGCGCCTGCACTGTTCGGCACGCGTGCTTCCAGCATAGCGTGGACACTCCTCTTTTCCACAACGAGTCTTGCTGTCTACGTGATGTACCGGCGTGGCGTACGGTCTAACTCAATATATCGCTTCCGCGACGAAAGTTTCATGATCGGCATCGCAGGCGACAGCGGCGCGGGAAAGCACACCCTGGGCCGGGACCTGACCCAACTTTTCGGATCCCAGATTTCTCTCATCGAGGGCGACGATGACCACAAATGGGAGCGAGGCCACGCGATGTGGCGGCGGTACAGCCATCTCAATCCGCGGGGGAATCGACTTCAGGCACAGCTTGAAGGTCTGATGGCTCTGCGCCGGGGGGGAGAGGTGCGCAAGCGTCGTTATGACCACGACAAGGGGCGCTTCACTCCTGTTGAACGCATCCAGGCTAATGACTTCATGGCAGTAATTGGATTGCATCTTTTCTATCTTGCATCCCAGCGACCCCTTTTCCACCTTAGGGTATTCATGGATCCCGACGAGGATCTCCGCCGGGCGTGGAAGCTGGCCCGCGACACGAACCAACGCGGTTATACGGTTGAAGAAGCCAGCCGGCAGATGGACGAGCGGATGGAGGATGCCAGGCAATTCGTGCGGCCGCAAATGGGCTATGCTGATTTGGTTGTTCGCCACAAGCTGCAGACCTCGCCGACGGATACGTCTGTGTACATGGAACTCGAGCTCTCAAGCCTGATTGAGCCGCATCTGCTCATCGACGTGCTTGAGGAGATTCCTTCGCTATCTATGGATTGGAATCCGGCGGAAACACTTAACCGCGACCGCATCACCATCGATGGTGATGTGGATGCGGAACAGCTGAGGACTATGGCCAGCGCGCTGATTCCGAATCTCGATGAGCTGGTGCAGGAGGGAGGATGGCTGCCGGGTGGTCGCGGACTGGCGCAGCTCATCGTTGTTCATGCGATAAGCACGCGCCTGCGCGGTGACCGCTTTTTTTCAACCGACTCAGGCACAGAATTTTCATGAACCAGGCCGGAGCTAAGCGCCCGCGAGCTTTGCTGCTCGATCTTGACGATACGCTTTATGAGTATAGGTTCCCTGAGGAACAGGCGCGCGCGAAATTACTCCGGCTGGTCGAGGTCGAACTCAACCTGGGACAGCCTGAAGTGAATTGTCTCTGGGAAGAATCACGCATGGCGGTGAAGGAGCGACTCGGTGCGCGCGCAAGCGCACACTCACGGCTGCTCTATCTGAGCGAACTCGTGCACAGATCCGGACGTTCTGACCTTCTGCCCCGGGTACGGAGCTGGGAACGTACCTTCTGGGAGGAGTTCATCGGAAAAGCCAGTCTCCGAACAGGCGCGCGAGAACTGATCCTGGCCTGGCACGCCCGGGGGGGCAAGACGGCAATTGTTACCGACCTTACTCTTGAAGTTCAGCTCTGGAAGCTTGAGTCCTTCGGTCTCCTCGCTCTTATCGATGTTCTGGCGGCAAGTGAGGAAGTTCCTGAGGACAAGCCGGCCGCGGAGGTGTTCTTGCTCGCCATGGAACGCCTGGGAGTACAGGCCGAAGACTGCATGATCATGGGCGACAGTCCGGCCAAGGACGGCGCCGCAGCACATACTCTTGGGATTCCGTTTCTCCATGTGAACTCGCAGGAAAGCCTTCAGAAAGCAATAGTGGAACTCCTGCCATGAACAATGCGCTTGAAGAGCTAAGGATAATGGGAGAACGGCTGGGGAAGCCGTGGTGGGTCCAGGGTCCGGGAGGCAATGTCTCGGTCAAAACGGAGGACGGGGAGCTCTGGGTCAAGGCCAGTGGAAAGCGCCTCAAGGACGTGGCTGGTGAAGGAGGCTTTGCCCGGGTTTGCCTGGAGACTGCGCTTCGAGCAGTGGATGGTGACCCGCAGGCGGATGCGGAACTTTTCTCACTCGTGCCGCGGCCATCGCTGGAAACCTATTTTCATACTCTGCCGGGCCGGGTAGTTGCGCACACACATTCCCTGGGCGTTCTGCTGCTCGCGTGCTCGTCGCGGGACGGCGGGTTGGGTGGACTCGTGGAAACTGTACCCTATCTGCGCCCGGGCAGAGGAATTGCACTTGCTCTGCGGGATCTCCGGAAGAGCTTCGACGAACAAGTCTTCTTGCTTCGCTCACACGGCTTGGTGGTCATTGCGCCGGACGCTGCTCGTGCCGTGCTTCTGACTGAACAGATCGACCGGCGCATTTGCGATCGCTTTCAGAATCTGCCTCATTTCGAGAAACGTGTTGCCCATTATTTGGGAGCCGATGTCATGGATCTGCAGGGCGGAAAGACTCGACGCCTTCCGTCTCGCAAAGAGAGCGGTTCTGTGCGCTATCTATTTCCGGATGCGGCGGTCTATGCGAGCAAAGTACAGATTGACGTCATTCATGACTTGCGGTCTCTTGCAGAGAATGCGCTTTCCGGTCTCGGGCGTTCATTAGTACTTGTGGACGCACAGGGACAACGAGCAGCTGTGGCTCGAAACCTTGAACAGCTCGATGATACGTGCGAGATCCTCGCGGCTCATGACTGGCTCGAGGAAGCGCTGGGCGAATGTGCTTGCTATCTGCCCGACGACGAGCCCGACAAAGTTGTTTCGATGCCATCCGAGCAGTATCGTATTCGTCTCCAGACACCATAGCAGGATCAATGCTGATCTTTATTCCCATGGCAGGATTTGGCGACCGCTACCTGCGGGCGGGCTATACACAACCCAAGCCGCTCATACCAGTGGATGGCGTCCCGATGATCGAAAGAGTCCTCTCCTGCTTCCCTCAGGAGTCCAAATTTCTTTTCGCAATAAACCGGCGCCATGCGGATGAAACTGAGTTGCCTGAGGTCCTCCGTAAATTGCGGCCAGGGGCAGCCACTGTCCTCGTTGAGCCCCACAAGGATGGTCCGGTCAGGACAGTGCTATCTTGTGCAAGGCATTTGCCGGACGATGAGGACATTCTCCTGAATTACTGCGACTTTGGAGTTGACTGGTCGTTTGAGAATTTCGTGAGCTGGTTGAGGCAAGGCAGGTTCGATGGCGCGATGACGGCGTACAAAGGTTTTCACCCTCACTCTTTGGGCCCTACCCTTTATGCATACATGCGGAACGACGGGGAACGAGTCCTTGAGATCAGGGAGAAGCACCACTTTACTCCAAACCGGTTCGAAGAGTTTGCTTCCAGCGGGTTATACTATTTCAGGCGTGGGTGCGACCTCAAGCGTCTGAGTTATGAGCTCATCGAAAGCGGGAAGCGGGTGCAGAATGAATTCTACGTGAGCACGGTGATGGAACATCTCATTGAGAAGGGCGCCAAGGTCGGGGTTTATCCTCTGTCGCATTTCTATCAATGGGGCACTCCCGAGGACCTTCGCGACTACGAATCGTGGGCGTTGGCTATGCGCGCTCTGGATCCATTCTTGGAAAGGGTGGCCGGGGCGCGTTCTCTGGCGAGTCAAGTGATTCCAATGGGGGGGCGCGGAACGCGGTTCACTGAGCAAGGTTACCATGACCCGAAACCTCTCATAGATGTGGCAGGGAGTCCGATGATTGCTCAAGCTATCGCCTGCCTGCCAATACCTCTGAGCAGGGTGCTGGTCGCTTTGGAGGAGCACGCACTGGATGACCGGTTTCGGCATGTCATTTCCATGCTGCGGCCCGCGGCACGAATCGAGCCGCTCAGGCACGTGACCGAGGGCCAGGCGTGTACGGCAAGGATCGGTGTGCTCGGTACGGACGGAAGTTCCCCAATCATAGATCTCGATGCTCCTGTGCTGTTCGCCCCCTGCGACACCGGGTATCTTTACAATGTTGACGAGTGGCTCCACATGGAGAGCACCCAGGATTGGGACCTCGTCGTTGTGAGCGCTCACGGTCATCTTCCGGCGATCTGGCGTCCGCAAATGTACGGTTGGTTTGCGGCGGAGCAAGGCAGAATAAAGACTGTATCCGTCAAGAAACTCGTTCCGGGAGTGCCCGCCGGGGAACAACAAGTTATCACAGGCACATTCCTTTTCAGGGACGGGCACACGTTTCTCCGGGAAGTGGACGCAATGATCGCCGAGAACGACCGGATCAACGGCGAATTCTACATAGACACGATAGCGCGCCGAATGGTAGAACGCGGTATGAGAGTGAAGTCTTTCCCCGTCGAGAAATATATCCCGTGGGGTACGCCCGAGGAGTTGCTGACGTTTCAGTACTGGAATGAGGTTTTTCGTGGCGGACGACCTCTTGCGGCCAGGTAGGGTATGAACCAGAACGGTGAAAAACGGGTCAACGCGCAGGTAGGCGAGATGGTTCGCTTCGTCATCGTCGGATGTATGGCAGTGGCGACGGATTTCCTGGTCTACTTTGCTCTGGTCTATCTGGTTCCGGTAATCCCAATCCCGGTCTCCAAGGCCACGAGCTTTGCGGCCGGTGCTTCGCTGGCTTTCGTGCTTAATCGCAAGGTGGTTTTCCGTGCGGGAGAAAGAAAGGCTTCCTCCCAAGTGATACCATTCGCCGTGCTTTACTTGCTCACCCTGGGCCTGAACACTCTAACGAATTCCGTGCTGCTTGCGCTGGGAGCCACGAAGCCATTGGCGTGGCTGTTCGCCACCGGCGCATCCACAATCTCGAACTATCTGGGCATGAAGTTTGTTGTATTCCGTAAGGTCAGGCCGCGGGAGAGTCTCTCTCTATGACCGTCCGCAAGTCCATCGTCGTTCCTTGTTACAATGAGGCTTTGAACCTGCCTTCGCTCATTTCGCGGTTTGCTGAGCTGTACCGGCCGGGTGACAATTGGGAGCTTGTGCTCGTGAATAACGGCAGCACGGATGACAGCGCCTCTGCACTCGACCGTGAGATAAAGGGAAAGCCGTACATCGTTGTCGCAACAGTCCCGGCCCCCAACGTCGGTTACGGTCACGGCATCCTGACCGGCCTCCGCGCGGCGCGCGGAGAGTACCTGGCCTGGACTCACGCGGACGGGCAGACGCCGCCGAAAGATGTGTTGACAGCTTTCGATATCCTGGAGTCGGCAAAGAATCCCCGCCGTACGTTTGTGAAAGGCCGGCGTCGTGGAAGGCCTGCCGGAGACAGGCTTTTCACTTTCGGGATGGAGACCGCGGCCGCGATTATTCTCGGAAAACGTCTTCCTGACATAAATGCCCAACCCAAGGCGTTCCACCGCGACCTGCTTGGTCTTGCCGTGTTCCCGCCAACAGACCTTTCCCTCGACCTCTACTTCTTCTGGCTGGCCAAGTCCAACGGCTTCAAGGTCCAGACTTTCGATGTCAGTTTCGGGAAGCGCGAGCACGGCACCTCCAAGTGGGCCTTCAGTCTGCGTTCCAGGAAACGGCACATCACGCGAACTCTCAAGTTCATGGTTGCGCTGCGCTCAAGAACCGGGCCCAGGTCTTCACTCTGCGCTTAACAAGAATGTGTGCAGTGCGAATGCGGCTGTGGAATAGATAGCGGTCTGATTGGGTGCGGCTACGGGCCCGCCGATGACATGCTGCTCTTGCTCCGGTTAACGAATTCAAAAGCATCCTGGAAACCGCGGACTACGTTCTTGTATGTAAACCCGCTTATGATCCTGAGCGATTCCCGTCCCATCCGTTCTCTGAGCGGCCGGTCGGAAACCAGCGTCTTCATCCCTAAGTAAAGCGCTTCCTCATCTCCGGCACAGACGACAAACCCGTTCACGCCTTCCTCGACCAGGTCTCTTGAGGCTCCTACCGTGTTCGTGGTTATGATCGGAAGCCCGCAGGCCATCGCCTCGTTCAAGACCAGACCCCAGACCTCAATCTTGGACGGAAGAACGAAGACTGCGGAGACTGCATAGATTTCAGGCAAATCCGGCAGGTCAATGAAACTCTTGAAGTGAACATCCGGTATGTTGTCCCTGATGCACATTTCCTTCAGCGCCCTCTCCTCCGGGCCGTAGCCGACTATGAACAGACTGGCGCTCGTATCTTCACGTCTAAGTCTTCCATAGGCCTTCAACAGATGGTCTATACCCTTGCGTTGTATCAGCTGGCCGACATACAGGATTATGCTGCTGTCTCCGCTTACGCCGAGTTTGTCGAGAATCTTCCGTCTTTCATTCCGGGCGGAATTCGCCCTGTCCCGGAAATATTCCACATCAACGGTGTTATAAGAGATGAATGTTTTTCTTTTCTCGGCGCCGAGAGACACCAGGAATTCCCTCGACAGCGTTCCGTAGCTGATGCACGCGTCGGATTTCGCGGCCAGCAGCTTCTTAAACGGGGTCGTAAATTTCCACCGAGAGCTCTTTTCATTCACCGTTGTCCCGGACCAGAGCACAAACCGCTTCTTTCTCAGCTTGCACACAAGTAACGCCATGTACGCAGAAGGAGATTCCCATCCCGAGCAAACCAGGACATCGTATCTTTCTTTGAAAAGCTTCAGCCCTATTGATGGGTTTATGACAAAAGGAAACAAGCCTCTTTCCCTGTCGTGCAGGTTCAGAACCGTGTTTGACAGAATCTCGTATTGAAACGGCAGTTTCGTTTCAACCGACCATTTTCTATCCTTTGCTGACTCGCTCAGGAAATATACTTTCAAGCTTATGTCCGGAAGGTTTGATATGGCTTCGAAAAGCGGATTTACATGAGGATTTATTATGTTGTGCAGAATGATGACTTTAAGTTTCTTGTCCGAGTCCTGGAAACCGCTGCTAGAAATCATTGACACGCTTGACGACTTCCTCAACTTCCGAATCAAGAATCTCAGGGAATATCGGGAGAGAAACTATTCTTTTCGCTGCAGCTTCTGTTACCGGAAGGTCCCCTTCTCTCAGGCCGAGGTCTCTATACGCTTCCTGTAAGTGAACGGGAACAGGATAGTGCACCAGAGTCGCAACTCCGTTCTTCTTGAGCCACTCCTGGAGCCGGTCTCTTTCCGGATGCCTTATCACGTAAAGGTGATGGTTTCCCCTTGTCTCCGGCTGTTCTACTGGCAAGACACAATCTGTGTTCTCCGAGAGCCCCTCGTGATAAGTTTTCGCGACCACACGCCTTCTCTCGTTCCACCCATCCAGTTTTCTCAATTTAACTCTCAGGATTGCGGCCTGGAGCTCATCAAGACGACTGTTGAACCCCTTGATCTCGTGAAAATATCTTGTCTTCTGGCCGTAGTTGCGGAGAAGTTTCAGCCGCTCGCAGTATTCCTCGCTATCCGTAACGACCATTCCGCCGTCGCCATAGCATCCAAGATTCTTGCTGGGATAGAAACTGAAACAGCCCAGGTTTCCCATCGTCCCTGCTTTCCTGTCACGATACAAACTTCCATGCGCCTGGCATGCATCCTCAATCACCTTGAGACCGTGCTTGCCTGCAATTCTCAATATCGCATCCATGTCCGCTGACTGCCCGTAGAGATGAACGGGCAGAATTACTTTCGTCCTGTCGGTAATCTTTTCTTCAATCAAGGAGGCATCCATGAGGAGCGTATCCGCTCTCACGTCCACAAGAACCGGGGCCGCGTTCGCAAACGATATGGCGCTGATCGTCGGAACAGCCGTATTAGCGACTGTGATCACCTCATCGTCAAACTCCACTCCGCAGGCAAGCAGCGCCAGATGCAGGGCTTCTGTTCCGGACCCGACTCCAACTGCATACTTCGCCCCGCAGTATTCTGCAAACTCGCGTTCGAGGCCCAGGACCTCTTCGCCCAGAACAAACCAGCCGCTGTCGAGCACTCGCTTTATGGATTGGTCTATTTCTTCTTTGATAGCGTCGTATTGTCTCGCAAGGTCAAGAAAGGGCACCATCATTTCACCAGTAGTATTTCTTGTGCTGCTTGTAGTACTCAATCGTCCTCCTGAGTCCCTCTTTCAGCCCGGTTTTTGGCTGCCAGCCCAGAATGTTCCGTGCCTTTGAGATGTCCGGATAAAAATCGCCGGGTTCCTGTTTCAGCCTGTCCTCGGGAAAAGCCGCGAACTCGATCGACCCGCTCCCGGAGCCTTCCACTATCTCGGCCGCCAGCTCCTTGAAGCTGTGCGGCGTGCCGCTGCCCACATTGAACACGTTTCCAAAACTACGTTCATCAGCTCCTGCCAGCAGAATCGCTTCAACACAATCTTCCACGTACAGAAAATCCCTCAGTATCTCGCCGTCTCCATAAAGGGTAATCTTGTCGCTGTCCAGCGCCTTTCTGACAAACCAGTTCACCACGCCAAACTTGCTGTGTTTCATCTGAGACCGCTCGCCGTAGATGTTTGACAGTCTCAGGTTGACGACATGCATCCCGCACGTGTTGGCATAGAAGAGATTGATGTGTTCGGCTGCGAGGTTAGATATTTCGTACAGACCCTTTGGGTTCGGCCGCGTTTCTTCATTGACAGGGAGGGTTTTGCAGCTTCCGTAAACACCGCGAGTGCTCGTGTACACGATCTGTGCATCCCTCTTGAACGACTTGCAGGCTTCCATGAGACTCGTTGTTCCTTTGATGTTTATTTCGATGTCGGGATACGGGTCGGACTGTCCCAGGACATGACTGCACTGGCCGGCGAGATGAAAGATGTGGTCCTTGCCCTTTACCAGGAGCTCCATCCCTTGCCGGTCGCGCACATCGCTTACATTTACCTGAAGGTCGTTCTTGACCGGCTCGATGTTGAAAAAATTTCCGCCGTGCTCAGGCCACAGAACATCAACCACCGTGACTCTTGCTCCAAGCTTAACGAGCTCTATTGCCAGATTGCTTCCTATGAACCCGAGGCCCCCGGTGATCAGGACATTCTTCCTATTGTAGGCGTTTTTCATGTCCATATCATTTCACTCTGTTCTCACCCAACACTTCCAGATAGATTTCCTCCAAACGGGCAGCGATTCTTGTCCAATCAAATTTTTGCTCAATCATTCTCCTGGCGTTCGAACCCATCCGGTTCCTCAGTTCCTGGTCACTCAAGACCTTGGTCAGACAATCCGCAAGTTCCTGAACATCGTAGTTGATAACATACCCGCCTTCGTATTCTTTCAGCCAAGGGAAAGAGCATTGATCCGTGACAACCACCGGCGTTCCGCACGCACACGCTTCCAACGCGGCCAAAGATGTCTCTTCGTAGTGGTAGGGTGTAATTGCAAAAACATCGGCATCGACGTACGCGGCTATTCTCTCGTCGCCATAGAGCGCCCCGGTAACAACGGTTTTGCTCGCAAGCCCGAGGTCTCTCACCAGATCTTCAATAGCGGTCAGGTAGCCGTCATCTCTTCCTGCAATTACCAATCTTGCGTTTTTTACTGAGCGTGAAACTGTTGCGAAAGCTCTCACAAGAAGCTGCAGTCCCTTGTACTCGTGGATTCTGCCCAAGAAAAGAACAATCTTCTCCTCGGGAGAAACTCCGAACCTTTCACGAAACTCGTTCCTCCTGGACTCAATGTCTGCGAATTCGTCCAAATCAATCCCAAGGGGAAGCTGCTCTACCTTCTCTCTTTTGATTCCGAATTCCACAGCCACTGACTCCTCGTGTTGAGTTTGTGCGAGGACCTTATCAGCTCCAAGAAACAACGGTCGGGTGAAGTACTCATCAACTTTTTTCTTGGCAAACATCTTCAGCTTCGTTCCGTAGCCCCCAAGCAAACCTCCAAAGGGAGAGATTACGTATGGAACGGCCGTCTTCCGGGCGAAATATCCAGCCACGAAATTCGGGATCGTCCTGGTATCGGCAATATGGACCAAGTCAAAGTTCTCAATATTCTTCATGAGCGATAATGGAAAGCCCATAGGAATGAACTTTTTCTTCTTCCATGCCAGACTGTTGCTGAGATTTCTGTGGTAGACCACTTTTATCGAATCCAGATTCCTCAATCTAGTCTCGACACGACGTGTCCCGTCATGTGCGTCGGTAGTATAGACCGTCACTTCATGTTCTCTTTTTGCCAGGGCTTTCGCCATCCCATACATAACTTTGGGCGGACCTCCGTATCCCCACGCTGGAACGTAATAAGCAACTACTTGCAGGATCTTAAGCATCTCCAAACAACCCTGTCATGATGATATGACCGTTCAATGTTTCCGTGCCTTCACCACCAGGTCTCCCGTGAGCAGCGACGGCCACCAGTTACGCCATCCGGCGAACAGGCCGCTGCCGGTAACTTTCAGAACTGTAAACCCGCAGTCCGCAAGCATGTTGCACATAGTACTTTTCGTGAAGTAGTGCAGGTTTCCACCATCCCACCCGGCTTCTTTCCACTCGACCTCAGGGAAGGGCGAAGTCACCGGCAACTTACCCATGGCGAGACGGATTCTATACTTTACATAAGCCGCATTTGGAACCTGAACAATGAATATCCCTCCGGGTTTCAATACTCTGTTGATCTCGCCCACAACAGAGTAAGGATTGTCAACATACTGGAGTACGGCAATGCAAACCACATTATCGAACATTCTTTCCGGAAAACTTGTTTTCTTATTCACGTCGTGCACGGAAAACTGCAGGCCGGCCACTCCTCCCGGGCGCGCATCAGCGCTTTTTCCGGCCTCGTCAATCCGGGATGAAGAAATATCTATCCCATACACCCTCTTGAACCTTTCGCCCGCCCTGAGCGCAAGTGATCCGCACCCACAGCCAACATCGAGCAGGCAATCACCACCGTCAAGCAGGCTCAACGCTAAATCTTCTCTATGAAGATAAGACTTCTTTCGGAGTCCTGCTGAGTGCCTTACAGAAGGACTCAGAGTTGACATCTTCCGCTCTCACTGCAGACCACGATATGCTCCTTCGGCAACATTTCTCTTGTCGTCCTCACGCAGGTTCATTGAGGTAAGAGCCAGACCCAGAAAAAACCAGAATGTTTCCGAGTTCAGGTCATACAAGAACTGCCCGATCAAAAGGCCCAGTAAGCCTGCCAGAAATGCAACATCGTATATCAGCCAGGATTTGTCCCATTGCCTCCACCGCAGTTTGATTCCTCTTCTGAGCACGCGAGCTATTTGAAAGAGGAATCCAACGAAGAGCAAGAGTCCCACAAGTCCTCTCTCAATCAGGAAGGTGAAATAGGTGGAATGAGTATGCGGTCCTCCCCCCTTGGCCCCTCTCTACACCATCCCAACTCTAATTACAACTGACCCAGTTTTAGGGGGGAAAGTCAGTTCCATCCTATCCACGCTTTTTCGGCCCATGGAGAGTGATCACCACCTGCCAAGCGCCGCGCCTGAACAATGGTACACGTTCAAACAACGTCTTATCAAGGTTGTCAAGAATTCTCAGAAACGAAGAGAACCAGGAAGCATTCCGAAATGGGACAGCTATCAATGAGAACAAGTGAAAGAAGTTGAAATCAGCTTCGTGAAAGAACTGCTCAATCGACCGCAGGTCCCTGCCCGTGAGAGGGTGTTCATTCTTCATCCTAAACTGAGGCGTCAACTTTCTGAAGAGGTTTATGACTGGATTGTGCCCCATGGGCTCTATGAACACAGCCTTGCCCTCCGGCTTCAACACCCTTACGATCTCATTCAGAGCTCGATCAACCCGGAGATGGTGCAGAATGGCCGTACCGCAGACCATGTCAAAACTGTTATCTTCAAACTGGGTTGCCTCTGCATCCATCACCGCAAAGACTACTTTGTCAAGTCCCTCCTCTTTGGCTCTGGAACTTGCAATTTCAATAGCTTCTTTTGATATGTCAATGCCCACTACCGAAGCACCACGGTTTGCCAGCGGAAACGCATATGAACCGGCGCCACAACCATACTCAAGTACGTTTTTGCCACTGCACTCAGAAAAAATGAGTTCCTCATAACACTCCCTGCTGCTCCCGGCAATAGCATAGAATTTTGACACTGCCTTTCTGGCACCGGCTTCAAAGGTCCAATCCAGACACTCTGTGCGATCTGCCCTATGTTTTTCTTCCACAAGTCCCCTCTTTTGCCAACACTGTCTTGAACTGAGACACTAAATCGAGCAGCAGCCGACGGCTGTAGAAATCGTTCCTCCCTCGCTTGAGGCTGCTGTAGACAACCTTTAGACTGTTGCTGGAAAGAAAAAGAACGGCCAGAAAAAATGCCTTCCTCAAACCAGAATGCTTGCGCAAGAAAAGGACGAGATTTCTCCTGGCATAGACATATTGTCTATATCCTCTCTCTTTGTTCTTATCATCAGCTTCTTTGTAGTGAACCACGCTTTCGACAGGATAATACATGATTTTCCAACCCGCCTTCTGTGCGCGATAGCAGTAATCCTGCTCCTCAACGTATGAAAGGTAGTCCTCATCGAGCAGGCCGACTTTCTCGAAAACTTCCCTCCTAATCATCCAACAGACCCCGGATACGGCGTTCACAGCCTGAGCCCTGTCATAGTCCTCGGGCTCTTTTCTCCCGGTTTTGTAGAGAACAGACTCCCTTATAGAGTTGGACAAAGTCGGAGCAAGAAGTATCGTGTGCTGTACGACATTTCCTGGATTCAATACTTTCGGACCGATTACTCCCAGGCCCGGTTGCGACTCCATTTCACGGACGAGTTCTCCAACAAAATCAGGATTTATTGACTCGGTGTCGTTATTCACTATGAGCACATAACCCGACCCGTCTGCCAGAGCCCGCTTGATTCCGACGTTATTCCCCCCTGTATAGCCCAGATTCCTGCCGGTTTCAACAAGAGTCAGCCCGGGAAATTCTTGCCTGAGGGCTTCGCAGGAACCGTCGGTTGAGCCGTTGTCCGCGATTACCAGTTCATGATTGGGATAGCGCAGTCCGCGAAAGGATTCAACACACCGTCTCGAATCGTTGAACCCGTTCCAGTTCAGAATGACGATGCCCACTTTCGGTTTTTCCATGCCGGACGTCATCATATCCTCAACGCTTTTTGATATGCCGTGAGCGTGGATTGCGCCGCCTTCTCCCATGAGTATTTCGACCTTACGAGCTCTCTCAGCTCTTTCGATGGACGCCGCTCAAGCGCGCGCACAACCGCTTCCCGGATCGAGTTGACATCATACGGGTCGCAGTACTCGGCATGGTCTCCGAAATAGTCTCTTGTTGACCCTTTTGTTGAAACCACGATGCTGCGTCCCGCAAGCGCGGCCTCGAGATTCGACAAACCGGGAGTTTCGTACCAGCTTGCGGTTACGTGCGCCCTTGCAGCAGCATAGGCATCGGCAAGGTCAACCCCTTCCATGTGCCCCAGAAAATGAACGTTGCCTCCGGCTTCTCTGGCACACCGCGAAAAATAAGGCTCTCTCTTCGCTCCGATGAACACCAGCGGAATGCTCATGTCCCCGAGAGCCCTGATTATTGACAGCTGGTTCTTCCGCTCCTCAATCCTGGCAACACACAGTATAAAATCTCTCAGATGGTACTTGTTGCAGAAAGCGTCCGCATTTCCGTTCTCAAAACAGGGGTCGACCCCGTTCGGCACCACAATGTAGTCCTTCTCCACGCCGAAATACTCCCTGACCATGCTCATCTCGGACTCGGAGTTTGGGAGCAGGATGGCCGATCCGCAAAGAACCTCCAGCTGCATCCTCTTCTCACCGGGTTCCCTCCGCAGTCTGTAGAATTCCGCAGGCTGAAACCGTTTTGTCTTGAGCTTCCTTGTGTACCAGCTGAAAAGCGGCCAGAGTCCTTCAATTTTCTTGAGCCTCTCCTTTGCTCTCTGCAAATGGATAACCTTCAATCTCCCGTAAGCGAATAACTGCTGCTTGTGGAACTGTCCGCTCTCCTCCTCGGTCAGACGCCAATATATCGGCGAAAAACACACAGGTTTCTCTTGTCTTCTTGCATTCAGAAACTGAAGATAGGTGGATTCGACAAGCTTCAGGTTAAACAGATGAACAAGGTCATACTGTTTCAGGTCGGGCGCAAATTCTGTTGAGACGTCAACGGATACTCCAAGCTTCTCTAACTCTTCCTTTGTTTTCAGGACATGAACGGTGTCCCCGCCTTTGTCTGCAAGAAGATCGAAACGCGACTGCATCAATATCTTCATCCGGCTGTGCCCTCAAGAAGCCTCTTGCGCGAGCTGCAAAGCCTGCTGAAGTGAATTTCCAAGTTGTATCTTGTCTTTGCCGTGCGCCACGTGGTGCTTCTCATCTTCTCGTACCTTGAGTTGGCCGAAATCGCGTACGAGATTTCATCGGCAGTATCCTTGAGATAGGCAAATCGAGCAATCCTGTAAACGTGATATCGCAAGCGCGTTCATGCAAGCCGCCTCGGACATCATGAACGCGACTGTTCTCTTTCCGCCACAAATTGGGACAAGATGCGCGGTTCTCATTTTTTGAAAATGAAATTATCCGTTCTCAATCCTTCCGAAATGTCGTGTTCGGGGTCAATCTTGTGTCTAATTTCCAAGCACCCATCAAGGTCAATTGAATACGACTTGTATCCCAGCTCATACAGAATCTCCATAGCCTTCAGGTGCGAGGTGTTATTCAAGGGGCTACGCCACACTTCCATTGCAATAACCGGATTACATGTCCTGAGGGTTTCCAGCCCTCCCTCAATTACATGTTGCTCCGCTCCCTCGACGTCAATCTTAAGGAAAGTCGGCTTGCAGTGTGTCTGGCAATAGTTGTCCAAAGTACACGTACGAACCTTACTTTTCCTGAAAGAAGTTGGATTGGCCACCTTGCTCATGGTAGATATATCGAAGGTACTCCACCCACTCCATCTAAGTGCTTCGAAAAAATCAAGTTCTCCTTTCGAACTAAATAGAGCCAATTGGTTCAAAACGATACCTTTCGCAAGACAGTTTCTTTCTAACATCTCGAACACGGCTGGCGCCGGCTCGAAAGAATGCACTTCTCCATCAGTGATCAATTTTCTCACCAGCAGACTGTAGTACCCACAGTTTGCGCCTACGTCGAAAAATATCTCAGAGGCATCCGTATTATTGATCAAATATTTCGTAAGCCGAATTTCCTCCTCGGAACCCAATAAACCCAACAAATATGGTTCCACATTCTCTGGCAGAAAAACATCGAAACCGTCTCCCCAAAACGTTTTTCCGTGGACGGGCGTAGGAGTTGATCTCAATGTAGAAATGACGTATTGCAGGTATCTGAAATTGTACCGCACCAGCCTCCGACAGCGCCGCAGGAGCAGATGGCCGCCGTGGATTCGTTGAAACTCCTCCAGTAATCGTGCCTGTCGCTCCAAAAGACTCAATAATTCTTTTCTGGTGTTTTCTGTGTCCATATGATCCAACTGACGAGTCTCCATTTCATATCCGGTGCAACAGGAGAGGTTGATCCCCGGGCGGCAAAAACAGAAAGAATGATCATCACAGCGCCGGGTCTTCCGTTTGATTTTTCAGTTGTTCTGTTCGTATCACCTGTTTGTTTTCACGAGAAATCGCGCAAAGTAGATGTGCTTCGCAAGAAGTCCCCTGTCGTACTCGTCAAGAAAACCGGTTCTCAGAATAACAAAAACATAACAGATTGAGAATACCAGACTTTCGAACACAAACGCATACAGAGTCTTCCATCGGTCCCCAAGGAATAGATTGCCGGCGTAGTGATTGATTGCTCCCGTTGCCGCCGCCAGGACAAGGCAGGTGACAAGCGGCTTCGAGACGGTTTTTCGAAAAAACCCCAATATCGGGTAGCCGAGATGCCTGTGGAACATGTAAACGAACCAAGTTGAGCTCAATGAAAGGGACACGAGCGTTGCAACCAGGACTCCAATGAACCCGATCTTGATGACGAGAATGATACTGAGTGAGACGTTCAGAATCATCTCGAGTATTGCGGCCCTCATTTGGAGCTCCGGCCTACCTATGCCAAAAGCTATTGTAATTCCCATCCCAGTTAGATTGTTTATGAGGTAGCACGGCGTCAGCATCTGCATCACCAGAACCGATTGTCCGTATCCGCTTCCCATCCATGCAAACATCGTCATGGGAGCGGTTACGAACACAAGAGACATAAGAGGAATGCCGGCTAACGCGATGTACTTTGTTCCTCTCGAATATAAGTCATAAAGCCTTTTCTTGTCCTGTATCGCGTCCAGTTCCGAGGCTGCCGGCACTGTTGCCGAAACGAGTATAAAGGGCAGTTCCCTTGCCTTGCTCATTATCGTGCTTCCGAGTTGATAATATGTCACCGATGCGACGCCAAGAAAGCGTGACAGCAATAACTTTCCCACCTGGAACAAAAAGAGGCTTTCGAGTTTGCCGCACACCCACGCTTTGTACCCGAACTTGAACAAAGTCCCCAGCGTCTTCCTTTCAAGCAGGAGAGGGTTGAATCTCAGTTGCGGCAGTATCCTGAAGGCTATAATGGTGTTTGTGATGCCGCTCAAGACAAG
The DNA here is from genome assembly GCA_030017955.1 of Candidatus Eisenbacteria bacterium. Taxonomy (NCBI): domain Bacteria; phylum Candidatus Eiseniibacteriota; species Candidatus Eiseniibacteriota bacterium. The sequence goes on along the minus strand of JASEGR010000029.1, from coordinate 10,871 downwards.
CACTATGGCATTATTGATCATGAGACCCCGCAGGCCGTAGCCGCCTTCAAGAAACAGGATTGTGCCGATAACCATCGGGATGGAACATGCAATCGCCACTTTGTTTGTAATGTCCATCCGTTGGAGCGCGCTCTGGACCGCCTCAAACGCGCTCAAAGCGCTCGAGACACAGAAGACGCTAATCCCCAGAAGGAAAACAAAAACCGCCTCTGAATGGAGTTCGTGCGGAATTTTGAAAAGCCTGACCAGTGGATTGACGGTGAGGAATGCCACGCCAACTATGAGCAGGGCGAGCACCGAATAGAAAACGAACCCGGTGTTGACGACCTTGTTTATCTCTCCGTAGTCTTTCCTGGCATAGTGTTCGGCGATGTATTTTACGAAAGAACTGCCGATTCCCAGGTCAAGCAGGCCAAAATAGCCGGTGACCAGACCGATTAGAGCCCAGATTCCGTATCGTTCAACCCCGAGATGACCCACGACATACGGAGTCAACGCCAGCGCGATGCCAATCGACCAGAAGCGTCCCAACGCGTTGAACATCGTGTTCCGGATAATTTTCGCAGATAATTCTCGTTCCATGGAACAGTTATCGGGGCATTACTATCAGTAGTGGCAACTCGTCCGGCAGCAAGTTTTGTTATTTCCCCTGCTCTTCTGCCACTATTGCGGTGAAATAGTCCACTGTTTTCTTGAGGCCCGCATCCAGGGGAGTCGTGCATTCCCAATTCAGCATTTTCCTCGCAAGTGATACGTCGGGCTTCCGCTGCATCGGGTCGTCCTGAGGCAAGGGTTTTAGGATTATTTTTGATTTCGAACCAGTGAGTGTAATCACCTTCTTTGCAAGCTCCAGGATGCTGAACTCGGTAGGATCTCCCAGGTTCACCGGCCCGGTAAACTCATCCGGACTTTCCATAAGCTTCAGCAGCCCTTCGATCATGTCATCAACGTAGCAGAAGCTTCTGGTCTGGCTCCCGTTCCCATAAACCGTGATGTCCCGGCCCTCCAACGCCTGCATAATGAAGTTGCTTACCACCCTTCCATCGTTCGGGTGCATCCTGGGGCCATACGTATTGAAAATCCTCGCGACCTTTATTTTCAGTTTGTGCTGGCGGTGATAGTCAAAGAAAAGCGTCTCGGCGCAGCGCTTGCCCTCGTCATAACAAGACCGTAAACCAACCGGATTCACATTTCCCCAGTAGGACTCAGGCTGTGGATGCACCGTTGGGTTTCCATAGACCTCGCTCGTCGATGCCTGCAGTATCTTTATCTTCAACCTCTTGGCAAGTCCCAGCATGTTGATGGCCCCGTGCACGGCGGTCTTGACTGTTTGGACGGGGTCAAACTGGTAGTGAATCGGCGATGCAGGACAAGCCAGATTGTATATTTCATCCACCTCAACGTAGAGAGGAAAGCAGATATCATGTCTCAACACCTCAAAATCAGGATTCTGCAGAAGATGAGCGATATTGGCACGGCGCCCTGTATAGAAGTTGTCAACACACAGGACTTCGTGACCCTCGCAAAGAAGTCTCTCGCAGAGATGTGATCCAATAAAACCTGACCCGCCCGTAACAAGTATTCTCTTCATGCGGATATTCCCCCCTTGGCCCACAAGGGACTCCCGGAACACAGTGACCGCTGGAAACAGGAGGGCTCAAATCCCGCCCGGTCAGCGACCCTCAGGCAAAATGTAAACACTGACAGCTGTAACGTCAAGGAAGAACCATCATCTGATTAACGAGCTTTCTCGTGACGAGCAGCCAAGTTTCATGAATCGAGGCGCCCTGGGAAGGCAACTTGGGGCTTGACAGGGCCTCGGGGTGTGGACTATATTGTCTCTGGTTGGCCTTGTGGCAAGCGAAGCGAAGTTCCCTACGGTAATAGTGACATCTTTGGTAGAAACCTAGTCATTTGAGCGGGCTACCTTGACACAGGGGTTTCGGACTTTAGGTGCACGTTTCGGCGTGGGGAACTTCCTCAATGTCCCCCCTCCACAAGTGTTTTTGTACGCGTGAGCCCTCCCTCCATGAGAATCACCCTTAGCCCTTATATTTTCCTCACAGCGTTTCTTGGCTCTGTCTTCCTTCTTCAGGGGTGTGACAACAACCAGACCCTTCTGGATCCTTTTCCATTCTTCAGTGCCGGCGAATCCCGCTTCTGGGAAGACTGCACTCAGGGGGCGTCTCAAAGCGCCCAACATACGGCACCCCCGCAAACTTCAACGTCTGTCTGCGCGTACCCGAATCCCGTCACGAGCGGCCAGGTTTTCACAGTGAACTTCTACGTCCCGGCCAGCGTCAGGGTGAAGATAGCAATATTCAACGACAAAGGAAGAAGAATCAGGGAAATATTCAATGCAGTTGTGACCGGCAGTTCCTCTGCAACGTGGGACCTGACTGATTCGAAAAACGTGAAAGTCCCGCCTGGAAGCTACCGGGCTATCCTCATGGCCGGCGACTTTGAATCTCAAGGCGATATTCTAGTCAAGTAGAGGGCGCAAACGGGAACTCGAAAGATGCAGGGAAGAAGTGAAAAAGCGTTAGCCCTGGTAGTGTTACTTGTCTTAAGCCCGCACCGTTCATCAGCCGGTGAGGTTGATGCAGCGGTTCTTATGCAGCGCGGATATTTCAGGCAGGCAGTGAACGCAGGAACGGAACTAGGTCAGGTGAAAGTGAAGGGCCGGATGCCTCTCGTTTTTTCGCTGTCTGAAACGTTTGCGAACCGCAACAATGTCACCATGTCCGTCTCGTCAGTCTATGCTCTTTCTTCACTTGAGCCAAAGGGGAAGAAGATATTCTTTCTGACACCCTATCTCGATTTTGGCGTCGGCGGGCACATGCTGTTCGGATTTGCCGACCTGGGAGACTACAGCATGTTCACCAAATGGGGCGTGGCCATAAAGGTACATGGAATATGCGGCGCAGAATTCCTGAAGTACGGGAACAGCTCATTCTTCTGTGAAACCCGATACACTTATCCGAGCGCCATCGTGCTGGACTATTTCTCGATCGGAATAAGATTCAATACGAAACCCAGCTCCTGAGAGCTTTCCCCGTGTGCGACTCGGCTTTCGACATGATCTCTTCAGGAGTCCCCTGGGCCACAATCCTTCCGCCTTCCTCTCCCCCATCCGGGCCAAGATCTATCACGTAGTCGCTGGCCCAAATGACATCGATGTTGTGCTCAACAACCAGGACCGTGTTTCCCTTATCAACGAGATCGTTGAGCACTTTCAGCAGAACAGCGACGTCTGCCATGTGGAGCCCGACTGTCGGTTCGTCAAGTATGAACAGGCATTTGACGCCCTTCCCTTCACCCAGTTCCCTCGCAATCTTTACCCTTTGCGCCTCACCTCCGGAAAGAGTCGTCGCGGGTTGACCGAGCTTCAGGTAGCCAAGGCCTACGCGCTTCAGGAGCCAGAGCTTCTCCAGGATTGCGGGGACCGAGAAGAAGTTCAATGCCTCATCCACCGTCATGTTGAGCACCTGATTGATGTTTTTCCCTTTGTATGCGATTGCGAGAACCTCGGGCTTGTAGCGCGTGCTCCCGCATTCCTCGCATGGGAGGTAAATGTCCGCCATGAAGTACATTTCGACCTTCAGGAATCCTTCGCCCTTGCACTCCGGACATCTTCCTCCCTCAGTATTGAATGAGAACTTTCCCTCCGAGTATCCTCTCTTTCTTGCTTCGACGGTCTCGGAGAATAGCTTTCTTATGGGACTGAACCCCTTCACGTAGGAAACCGGGTTGGACCGCGGACTCCTTCCTATTGGAGACTGGTCAATGAGCAGAATCTTCTCCAGCGTCTCAAGCCCCCTGATCGCACTTGCGCCGATTATCTTCCCCGGAGGCACGGAAGGGAATTCTGAGACTGACCGGTAAAGGATATCCTCCACGAGAGTGCTCTTTCCCGAGCCGGACACACCCGTGACGGAGACAAGGGCGCCCAGCGGAATGTCGACGTCGATTCCCTTCATGTTGTGGAGAGTTGCCTCTTCGATAGTGATAAGGCCGGAGGGCTTCCGCCTTTTCACCTTCTTTGCAGGAAGGAACGTACTCCCTGCAAGGTACTGTCCCGTTAGAGAGCCCGGAGAGCTCATCAGCCCGTCCGGTCTCCCTTCGTAAATCAGATTTCCGCCGTCCTGCCCTGCCCCGGGACCAAGGTCTATAAGCCAGTCTGCGCTTGAAATCAGGTCCCTGTCGTGCTCGATAACAACAACCGGATTGCCAAGCTTCTTGAGGTTATCGAGCACATCGACGAGTTTCTTGCCGTCCCTGGGGTGCAAGCCGATCGTCGGCTCATCCAGCACATACAGGGTGTCGGTAAGAGACGAGCCAAGCGCATTTGCAAGAGCGATCCTCTGGGCTTCACCCCCCGAGAGAGTGCGCGCCGCTCTGGACAGAGCCAGGTAGCCGACACCCACATCTTTGAGAAACTTGAGCCGTGACTTGATCTCGTCCAAAACTCTCCGCGCCACCTCGCCTTCGTACGGCGAGAGCTTGAGGGATCCGAAAAAAGAGACAGAATCCTTGACCGGCATATCCGCGACTTGATCGATCGAGAAACCGCCCACCTTCACAAACAGCGCCTCTTTCCTCAATCTTGACCCGCCGCAGTCTCCGCACCTGACCGGTGTCAGGTACCTCTTTGCGTGGAATCTCGAGCTTGCCTTGTGCCTTTCCTTCCTGAGCTCCTCAAGGAAGGGAATCACGCCGTCGAATTTCCCGTCACCGTGGAGGATCAGCTCTTTTTCTTTTTCACTCAGATCCTTGAAAGGCACCTTCAGTCTGAGTTTCCCTTTCTCGGAAAGCTCCGAAAGCTTTCTGCCGTACCATGCCCACCATGTAGTGCGCCACGGCGCGATTGCTCCTGCCATTATCGACTTGGTCTTGTCCGGGATTATCAGGTCAATATCAAACTGCAGAATGTCCCCGAATCCCCTGCACGACGGGCAAGCCCCAAAAGGACTGTTGAAGGAGAAGAGAAGAGGCTCAGGTTCCTTAAGCTCGATTCCACATCTCTTGCAGATGAGTCGATTATGGAAGGTGAGGCTTTTTCCTGAGCCGGTCGCGATCACAACTTTTCCGCCTCCCTCCCTGAAGGCCGACTCAAGTGAATCAGTGATCCTCTTCAGTGAACCCTGCGAGACTGTGATCCTGTCCTGAACCACGAGCAACTCGCTTTCATCCTCGAAAGAACCCTGCGATGAATCGATATCCAGGACCTCTCCCTTTCCGAATGCTCTGGCGTAGCCCGAGGCAGCAAGCTCTTTGACCGTTTCGCTGAGATTTTCTTTTCGAGTGATTGCCCGCGCGAAGAGGATCAGGACTTTTTCGTGCTCAAAAGAGAGTATCTGCCGGGCAGTTGACTGGACGGTATTTTTCTCTACAGGATCTCCACACTGGTAGCAGTGAATCTTGCCTATTCTGGCGAACAAAAGCCTCATGAAATCATAGGTTTCGGTTGCCGTGCCCACGGTTGACCGCGCGCTTCGTGTCGAGTTCTTCTGCTCAACGGAAACGGCGGGGCGGATTCCCTCTACGGAAAGAACATTGGGTCTCGGCATTCTCTCAAGGAACTGTTTCGCATAAGGCGAGACACATTCCACATACCTTCTCTGTCCCTCCGCGTAGAGCGTATCCAGCGCGAGGGATGATTTCCCCGAGCCGCTTACCCCGGTGATGACGGTGAGCTGTCCCACGGGAACCCTCACTGTTATGCCTTTCAGGTTGTGTTCCCTTGCACCTGTGACAACTATGTATTTGTCTTCTTCCATGTCTGGTGGTTCCCGAATCATACGCCGGGAATTAGTGACAGTCACCTATTTCCAGGAAATAGGTGACTGTCACTAATTATTTCGGGGGAAAAATAAAACCAGGGCGTGCCTCATTTTCATCGGTCGCTACCGATGGGAACCCTCGTTCAAGTGAGGCTTACACCCTGGCATGAGCGGGCTATCTGGTCCCCCCATTTAGCTAGCTCTCGCCAGTATTATAGAGCATAGGCCGTGCCACTTATGAGACGGAATCTCCATCACAAAGCTAACATTTTGTCTTTCAATGAAATAGGGCAGCTTTCCTGAGCCGCCCTTCGATCGATTCTACCAGACTATCTCGCCGCCCTCCAGCAACTTAGTTGCCGGAGAAACAACTAATTCTCTCTCGTACTGTGCAGTCCGTACCTCGCCATCATCTTCCTCAATCCCCACGGACTCACGCCAAGGGCCTTTGCCGCCCTTGCTTTATTCCAACGATATCTCTTGAGAGTCGCCTCAACATAGGTCCGCTTCACCTTCTCAAGCCCGGCTTGGATCTGTCCCGGCTGAAACTCAGCCACCGGATTCCCTGCGACGATCCTGTGGGAAAAACTGTCGGGTCCGAGAACAGAGCTATCCTCGGCGGTGAGGTACGCGACTTCGAGCTCATTTCTGAGCTCCCTCACATTGCCGGGCCATGAGTAAGCGTCAAGCAGGCCTACCGCCTCATCCGAGATCCTGATCTTCTTTCCATAACGTTTTTCAAAACCGGCGAGAAAATGCTGAACAAGATATGGAACATCACCCTTTCGCTCTCTCAAAGGCGGGAGTTCCAGAGAGAGCTGGCTGAGTCTGTGATACAGGTCGCGCCTGAAGCGGCCCGATTCAACCTCGCCCAAAATATCTTTGTTCGTAGCCGAGATCACTCGCACGGAGACCTTCTTTAGCCCCGTTTCTCCAAGCCGTCTGTAGGTCCCGTCATCAAGAACCTGGAGGAGTTTTGCCTGCATCCTGTCGGAAAGCTCCGCCACTTCGTTAAAGAAAATCGTGCCCCCGTTCGCCTCCTCGATTATTCCCTTCTTCTCCGCGGAAGCCCCGCTAAATGCCCCCTTCGCATAGCCGAAAAGCTCGCTCTCCATGAGTTCAGCAGGAAGCGTTGCGCAATTGACTTCAACGAATGGCCTGCCCTTCACCTTCTCATGCTCTGCAAAGATGTAGGCAAAGAGATTCTTACCGGTGCCGGTCTCTCCCTGAATAAGGACGCCCAGAGAACTATCTCTTATGGCTTCGACGCAGCTCAGGGCGTCGAGAGTTCTCTTGTCCCTGGTAACAATCCCCCAGCCAGATGAGGGAGTCTTGGGAACGCTCCCGGCCCCGGCGCCCATTTTCCCCTTGTGGAGAACAGGGCCCGCAGACTCAATCTGTTCGATTTCTCTATTCGAAGTCCCTGCCTGGTGGCTCAGCCCCAGCTCATCAAAAAGAAGACTTGCCCTGAGGAAATATCCCTTCCTTTTTCTAGTCTCCTCTTCTGAAGAAGGACGGGGGCTCAATCTCGCAAGCAAGAAGTAAGTCTTCGCAAGTTCGAATTTCTCGCCAATCTCCTCCAAGGTCTTGATTGCAGCGAGAAGCTCTCTCGTGCTTTCAGCAGTCATCCCCTCATTCATGAGAAGCTCTGCCAGACCTCTTCTGGAGCATATTTCCTCAATCCGGTCTCCGCTTTCCGCCGCAAGTCTAAGTGCATTGCCAAAGGCGGTCCTCGAACCGGAGTAATCACCCATGGAGATCAGAGCTTCGCCTCTTCTTCTTTCAATCTCCGGCACCATGTCGCCTGAAGGTGCGATGGATTCCGCAATCTCAAGCGCTGCTGCGTAGTGATGCAAAGCGTCTTCGATTTCTCCGGTGTCGTACAGAAGCTCTCCCATGAATTCATCCGCAAGCGCAAGCTGCCTTCTCAACCCATATTTTTCCGCGACCTCATAGGCCTGCGTCAGGATTTCCCTTGACTCGTCCCACATTCTCCTTGCTCTGAGAAAATTCCCGAGAGCAAGTCTTGCATTCGTCTCGCCGACTCTGTCCCCAATCTTGATGAAAGAGTCAAGCGATACTCTTACGTGGGACTCCGCCTTGTCCCAGACACCCATCCGGAATTCGAGAAGACCGAGGTTCAGGTTTCTAACGGCTTCGTCGCCATAGCTGCCGAGCTTCCTGGCAATCTCAACGGCAAGCTCAAGGTGGCGTCTTGCTCCCGTCCAGTCACAGATGTTCTTCAGGATAAGACCGCAATTGTTGTGCGCCATCCCGACTCCCACCTCATCCCCGGCCAGCCTGTAGAAGGCAAGCGCGCTTTCGTAGTGTTCCCTTGCCTGGGAGTAGTCCCCAAGTCTGAATAGACTCCTGCCGAGGTTCATGTGGCATTGGGCCAGTTCAGGAAGGGTCCCGCCGTCTTTCAACAGAGAAAGCGCCTTCCCGGCTTCGCTGAATGCAGTCTCGTAGCTTCCCGACTCCCACTGTATTCTAGATGAGAGTAGAGCTGCCCTGCCTTTCATCGCATTGCAGTCATCCAGGGCCAGAAGAGAATGGACAAGTTGTTCCTCTGCACTCGCCTTGGCAAGCTCGCCCCTCCTCAAGTGGCACTCGGCCTTCTTGAGCCTCAATGCCAGGATGTCTTCTCTGGTTAGCGAGAGGGATGACTCCTTTGCCAGAATTGCCGTGAGGAGGTCCAGAGCGGGAAGGTAGGAATCCGTTGTGAGGTAAAGTGCGGCGAGAGATTCAAGTTTTTCGAGGAAATCCTTGTTCTTCCTCAGCCGCCTGATCTCTTTTTCGATCTTGGTTATCTGTTCTTGCTCTGAGTGTGCCATTTCGAAAACCCCAGAGTACAAAGAATGCTACTACGTTTCAGTGAAAGGACTGGAGATTCACTCAGCGCTGAACGAGATAAAGCACCCAGAACCTGGAGGCAAGCTTGATCTCGAGCCAAGGAGAACCCAACTGCTTCCTTGCACCCCCGTCACCTTTCTTAACGAAAGACGCGGTCCCTGAGCTGGATTTTGAGTCAGCAACAACCGGTGCACCAAACGGGTTTTCCGCACCAGGGCCTTTCCCTTGCGGCATGTCCGGATCGCCGTACCAAATGTCGCCCTGGCCGACCGTTTGGTCTCTGTCCCCGCGATAGTTGCCGTCAACCGGTCTCACCCACGGGAAAGCAGAGCTGCTCAGGAGAAGCAGGGAACCGAGCAGGATAGCAGTCATCACCCATCCAGTTCTTGCCAAATGCTGATGATTCTTCATCGTACCACCTTCCTCACCAAGCTATACATCCTCTCGAACGACCGACTCGACCAGGTCCCCAATCAAGTGCGACCAACATATACAATTTAGCACGGAATGTGATTCGGGTCAATACCAAACTCGGCAGGGGTAACGCATCATGTTTTGCGCCAGGAAAAGCCAAGAGGGGCCAGGTTCTGCCGGCCCCTCTTTGGATGTGCTGATTGCTTCTTTGTGGCTTACTTGTACATCGCCTTAATCTTGCCCCAGCTCTCATTCTGAGCTGCAGTCGGAGAAATATCCAACCAGACCAACCTCACAAACCACACATTGACTGCATCGTTCAGCGAGAAGTCGTAGTCCAGAATCCAGAGATCCAGCCACGAACACGGGAACTGAAAACGCCTTATATTATTCGGCGCCCAAATTCCGCCCCACTGGGCCGTCATGACCGCCCAAGGCATGATGTATCCGATGATGTCGCCGTTGTCAATGTAGCCGACGCCAATGTTACGAATGAATTGCCCGGACAACGGACCCCAGAACTCAGGGTCATTTGCGAAGAAGATGTCATCGGGACCGAAATCGCTCATCTGAGCCGCGCCGATCGCCTGGAAAAGCGTCGGACCAAAACCACTATAGTCGTGACTGCAATCACCATCAAATGTGTCGATACCTACGGTGGCACCACGCATCATCTGATAGTAGATGTCATCCCATGCATACGACAGCTCAAAATAGGTGCAATGACTGACAAGTATGATGTCCCAAGGCATCTGCTGAAGCGCAGCCTGAAAACCGAATGGATCGGCATGATACCAAGTATAGCCATATCCTATGGCGTTCAGAGCCTGAATGGCAGCAGGAGGCCAATACACCAAATCATCAGTGTAGATGATTATGTTTCCGGCAGCAGTCGCTTCACCAACGACGTGCTTCCCAGGACCCGGGCCCTGAGCCGGAATGTTCAACTTCGCATTCGTAGCTGCAAATGCTGGCAAGGCGAAAAGAAGCATGACGAATAGAACCGCACACAGTTTTCTCATTTTGCTTCCTCCTATGAAACGAACTAAACCTACTCTAGTGATGTAACTCTTGATCCGCAGAGCGAACCAAGGGGGATGGACCTCTAAACACCTATGAACCTGCAAATCACCCCCTCTCGAAAAAACCTCTCCGCCTAAAACCTTCCTAGCCTCAGATCCCACGGCCTAAACCAGCTATTCCAGCTAATCACACTGATAATAGTACCACTACCGGCCCGCTCTGTCAACCGGTTTTTTCCAGGCCAGCCGGGCACTCCGTTCAAGTCCTTCCCCCTCTGCCGGAAACCGCCCGAATCCAAAGAGAATTCTAGGGTTACGGCAGGTGGACCGGTAGAGTGCGGGCGCATCGTCTGCCAGGAATATGGCGAGAGAGAAGGAAGAGTATGGCGAAGAAGGGGCCGAATGGAGACAGGTCCCAGGTTCCGGTCATCCGGCCGGGGGAGGCGCCAGCTTTTCGCTTGACCCGCTTTTTTTGGGGGGGTGTTCCCTGGCGGCGGACTACCTGCTGGCGCCCGGACACTTAGAAGGCCTGCCGGTCGTGCCAACAATGGGGGCCCTGCGGCGATTGGCTCTTTCAGGGACTACGGGGAGGCTGGCGGAAAGCCGGCACCGGATGAGAGGCGTTCCACTCGGCTATCAGCATATGGGCGGCCTGGCAGCAGGTGAAGCCCTGCAGGAGGGTGCGAGAACACCTCTGCAGAAGGCGTTGGTCTCTTCCCTAGCCTGAATTATGCACAAGTTTGGTGAAAAAAGAGTGCCATCGTCCTCGGGAGTTGTGGTATTAAAGGGTTTGAGCACC
>JASEGR010000028.1 GCA_030017955.1 Candidatus Eisenbacteria bacterium | reverse complement strand
GTGTCGTGTCCCTGGGCAAAGACATAGACAAGGAATTTCCGGGACACGACACTAGAAGGGAGTGCATGAATGTACAGTGAAAAAGTGATGGACCACTTCCGTAATCCGAGGAATGTGGGCGAGATCGAGAACGCTGACGGAATAGGGGAAATTGGAAATCCGGTATGCGGGGACATAATGCGGCTCTCTGTTAAGATAGAGGACGGCAGAATCGCAGACGTCAAGTTCCGGACATTCGGCTGCGGGGCGGCAATTGCCACGAGCAGTATGGTGACTGAGCTGGTCAAAGGAAAAACCATTGAAGAGGGGCTTGCCATTTCGAACAAAGTGGTTGCCGAAGCCCTGGACGGGCTTCCTCCGACCAAGATGCATTGTTCGAATCTTGCCGCGGATGCCCTTCATAAGGCAATTGAGGATTACCGTTCAAGATTGAAAAAGAGCGAGACTGCCAAGGAGTCCACTGAGACTTCCCATTGAGGACGCAGGTCTGGTTTCGAACTCCAGAGCTTTCTTCTGAGATCGGTCTCTTCTATTCTCCCGAACCACCTCCATCTCGCCACAAAGGCATGACTTAAGATACAATAAGGACAAAACCAGGGGCCTATTCCGGACGAACCCATGAAGAAAAGTATTCTTGTCGCAATGAGCGGGGGAGTCGACAGCTCCGTAGCGGCCTGCCTGCTCTCGAGAACGGCAAAGGTTATAGGCATTACGATGAAGCTCTGGTGCTTTGGTGAAAAGCCGCCAGGTGAGCTTGCATGCTGTTCGGAGGAATCGATCGAAGATGCAAGAGAAGTGGCAAGGAAACTGGGGATAAGGCATTACGTCATAGACCTTGAACCTGAGTTCGAGAAAGAGGTCGTGGAGAGATTCGTTAGACAGTACCTGAGGGGATTGACTCCGAACCCCTGCGTGCTGTGCAACAGCTTTGTGCGATTCAGTTCGCTCTTGAGAAAGGCCGGATCTCTTGGAGTTGACTCGATTGCTACCGGACACTATGCCGGCCTTCGGTATGATCCAAGGGCGGGCCGTCATCAGCTTCTGCGGGCAAAAGACAGGAACAAGGATCAGAGTTACTTCCTGTGGGGGCTGAAGCAGAATGTGCTGGCGAAGTGTCTTTTCCCTCTCGGAGAACTGACTAAGGATGAAGTGAGAAAACTTGCGAGGGAAGCGCGGCTTCCGGTCGCCGGGAAAAAGGAAAGTCAGGACATTTGCTTTGCAGAAAACGGGGAGTACGGGGAATTCTTAAAGAGGAAACTTGGGAGAAGAATCCGGCAGGGAGAAGAGGGTCCAATCTTCAGCGAGAAGGGGAAAAGAATAGGGACTCACAAGGGAGTCGTGTTCTACACGATCGGACAGAGAAAAGGACTTGGAATCGCAGCTCCCAGACCGCTCTATGTGACAAAAATAGATGCAGCGAAGAATGCACTCTATGTTGGGCAGGAAGAGGAGCTCCAGAAGATTTCACTTCTGGCCGACGGTCTCAATCTTGTCTCCGCCGCATCAATAGGCCCGGAAGCTCGCGTGCTGGCTAGAATCAGGTACAGGCATCTGCCTGCCCGTGCGCTTCTAGTCCCGACCGGCACAAGAAAAGTGAAGGTCACGTTTGAGAAACCTCAGAGAGCAATCACACCCGGACAGTCTGTTGTTTTCTATGAGGGTGATGCGGTGCTCGGTGGAGCAACGATAGTAAGCTCGGCCTGAATGTCCCCGGCCTCGCCTGCTAGCGTTGACTTCTGGCGGCGGCGGGCGCTATCCTAGCCGACGGCAATCGGATTTCCCGGAGGGTTAGCCTAACAGGTAAGGCACTGGTCTTGAAAACCAGCGGGTGAAAGCCCCTGGGGGTTCGAGTCCCTCACCCTCCGCCAGTTTTGAGCCACAATACAGGAGGGCCTTTGCCTGTTCCGGCAAAGACCCTTGATTTTGACACGTCGCGCTGGGCGTGATTTTTGGACTCTCAAACCTGTTGTGTAATACTTCTTCTCAATATAACATCCCCTGCGAGTTATTGGACGCAGACTATCCCGATCATGGACCGTGATGCCGACATCAAAGCGGAGGAGAAGAAGATATGAGAAGAAATACTCTTTCAGTTGTAGTCCTGGTGATTTGTGGCAGCCTCCTGGCATCAGGACCCGGTTGTTCCCGGAAACATCACAACATTATCACCCTCGCAGGTTCCACCGCCTTTCAGCCGTTTGCAGAGAAGCTGGCCGAGCGTTATCAGGCTGAGCACAAAGACATTCATATCAACGTTCAGGGTGGCGGTTCTGCGGTCGGCATACAGTCGGCGCTTGCAGGAAACGCTGACATAGGCATGGCAGATTTGCTGGAGCTCCCTGATGAAGCAAAGGCATTGAACTCGGTAACGGTAGCACGGGACGGAATCGCAATCATTGTCAACCCGCAGAATCAGGTCCGTGCACTCAGTCCAACACAAACGCACGACATCTTCGTCGGAAGAATCACTAATTGGAAAGACGTCGGTGGAAACGATGCGGCAGTCAGAGTGATTTCAAGAGAAGAAGGAAGCGGGACAAGAAGCTCGTTTGACAAGCTTGTACTCGGCGCAGACAGACTCGTTTCCGCGGCTCTGTTCCAGAATTCGAACGGAACCGTGAGGGAAGCTGTAGCGAGCGATCCAAGCGCCATAGGCTATCTCTCAATCGGTCTTGTGAACGACCGTGTCAAACCAGTTTCATATGATGGCGTGACCCCGTCCAACGAGAACGTTAAGATGGGGCAATATCCCTTGGCCCGGCCCATTTTTTTCCTGACGAAGGGGCAGGTGGCGCCGATGGTAAGAGCGTTCATCGATTACGTGTTGTCCGATGAAGCGCAGGGCATTCTGGAAGAAGAAGGACTCATTGCCGTGAAATGATATGGACAGACTAATATCGAAACTTCTGTTTCTTGCGGCCTGCTCCTCAACCGCCGTTCTGGCGTTGATCGCTCTCTTCATCTTCAAAGAAGGTGTGCCAATAATGGCCAAGTCGGGCCTGGGGAATTTTCTTTTCGGGAGCAACTGGGCCCCACTTCAGGGACAATTCGGGATATTTCCCTTCATCCTGGGTTCGCTCTGGATCACTTTCGGTTCGCTCGTCCTCGGCGTCCCACTGGGTGTCTCCTGCGCGGTCTATCTTGCCGAGTTCGCGCCGAAGAAGTGGGTAAACGTATTGAAGCCGGCGATAGAGCTTCTGGCCGGCATACCTTCGGTGGTCTATGGATTCATGGGGGTTATGTGGCTCGCCCCGCTTATACGCAATAACCTCGGAGGACCGGGCTTATCCATCCTCGCGGCATCATGCGTCCTTGCGATAATGATACTCCCCACTATTGTCGGCGTTTCGATAGACGCCATACAGGCAGTGCCGAGGAACTATAAGGAAGGGTCGCTTGCCCTTGGCGCAACGGAGTGGCAGACCATGTGGCGTGTTATCCTGCCGGCGGCCCGTTCCGGGATACTCGCAGGTGTCATTTTGGGAATGGGCAGGGCAGTGGGCGAGACAATGGCGGTGATAATGATATCCGGAAACGCGACGGCGATCCCCCATTCTATGCTTGATTCCGTGCGGACGCTCACTGCAAACATCGCGATTGAGATGGGCTATGCCGTTGGCGACCACAGGCAGGCGCTCTTTGGAACCGGCGTGGTCCTGTTTTTCTTCATCATGATCTTGAACATTGTTGCCCTCAGGTTTGCCAGGGCGAAGTCTTAGAAGATGCGAATCAAACCATCCATAACCCAGGGTATTGCGAAGGTTGCTCTCTTTCTCGCGACCGCATCGGCTATCGGCGCGCTTCTGTTTGTGATCGGTTTTGTGCTCGCCGGGGGTCTTGGGCACATATCCTGGTCCTTCCTGACCCAGCCGATACTCGACATGGGCCGGAGCGGAGGTATCCTCCCCGCGATTGTTGGCACGATCCTCATGGTCTTTGTGGCAGTGGGGGTAGCTGCTCCGCTTGGAATTGCATCTGCAATTTATCTTGCCGAGTACACAAAGGAAGGGCGCATCACACAGGTGATAAGGTTCGGGATAAACTGTCTTGCCGGCGTTCCGTCGATCATATTCGGACTCTTTGGATTCATTTTGTTTGTCGTGATGCTGGGGTTTGGCTGGTCCATCATCTCGGGCGGACTTTCTCTCGCGGCCATGATACTGCCTACGATAATCAGGACTGCTGAGGAGGCCCTGCGTTCCGTTCCGAAACAGTACCGCGATGTCGCCGCCTCGCTTGGCGCTACGCGCTGGCAGGTCGTCACAAGGTCTGTCCTTCCCTATGCGCTTCCGGGGATACTGACTGGAGTGATTCTGGGAATAGGCCGCTCGATCGAGGAAACCGCAGTCGTGATATTCACAGCAGGTTCGGCAGTGCAGATGCCGACGTCGCTCTTTGACTCCGCGCGCACGATGGCCGTTCACTTCTACATACTGGCGCGAGAGGGAATCTCAAATGAGAATGCATATGCGACGGCAGCGATACTCGTGTGCACCGTGCTGATCATCAATATCTGTGCTTACAGCATGATGCACAGGATGATGAGGGGCAAAAGAGCGTAAAGACGATGCCGACGTCAAAGATTGACAATCGCAGCAGTGCGACAAAACTTGAGATTAGAAACCTGCGTGTGACCTTTGGGGCAATCACTGCACTGAAAGACGTTTCGTTGGATATCTGGAAGAATGAGATACTCTCAGTGATCGGACCGGCGAATTCCGGGAAGTCGAGCTTACTTCTTGCGATAAACAGGATGATAGACAGGGTTGTGAATGCAAAGGTGGGCGGGACGATCCTTCTCGAGGGAAGAGATGTGGGCGAATTTGGAGATGTTGAGGAACTGCGAAGGAGAGTCGGCATGATATACGCCCTGCCGATACCCTTGCCCATGTCCACGAGGGAGAATGTGCTTTTCGGACCGCGGCTTCAAAGGAGAATGAGTAGGCGGGCCGCGGATGACCTGGTTGAGTATTCGCTCAGGGCGGCCTTCCTGTGGGACGAGGTGAAGGACCGGCTCGATGCGCCTGCGCTGCGCCTCTCGGGGGGGCAACAGCAGCGCCTTTGCATAGCGCGCACGCTCGCCGTGAAGCCGGAGGTGTTGATGTTTGATGAGCCGTGTTCCGGTCTTGATCCGATCTCCACGGCTAAGGTCGAAGATGCGATGAAGGAGTTAAAAAAAGACCACACGATCATACTTGTCACCAACAACACAAAACAAGCGGCCCGCGTGGGAGACAGGACGGCATTTCTCCTCATGGGCGAGCTTGTGGAGATCGACGAGACAGACAGGATATTCACCGCGCCGTCAGATCTGAGGACTGAACAGTACGTGACAGGGAAATTCGGCTGATATGCAGGCAATCACCGCGAAGGATTTGAATCTTTTCTACGGCGATCTCCAGGCGCTGATGAGCATCAATTTATCTGTGGCGCCTAAGAAGATCACTGCGCTAATAGGCCCTTCCGGATGCGGAAAGTCAACGCTTCTCAGGGTTTTTAACCGGATGAATGACCTAATCGGCGGCATACGCATAACGGGTGAAGTTAGCATATTCGGCAAGCCGATGAATGAAATCGAACTTACAGCCCTGCGAAAGTCCGTTGGCATGGTCTTTCAGCGGCCGAATCCGTTCCCGCTGTCAATCTTCGATAATGTGGTGTATGGTCTGCGTGTGCACGGCGCAGCGAAGCGCCGGGTGCTGAATGAAATAGTGGAAAGGAGCCTCTCATCGGTTGGACTCTGGGAGGAACTGAGGGGCCGCCTCAAAGAAAACGCGCTTAGTCTTTCAGGTGAGCAGCAGCAGCGCCTGTGCATCGCGCGGCTGGTTGCAGTGAAGCCCGATATCCTGCTCATGGACGAGCCGTGTTCCGCGCTTGATCCAATTGCCACCGCCCGTGTTGAGGAGCTAATGCAAGACCTGAAGAATGACTACACGATTGTGATAGTCACACATAATATGCAGCAGGCCGCTCGGGTCTCTGACGACTGCGGCTTCATGCTTCTTGGCGAGCTCGTCGAGTTCGGAAAGACAGTTCAGATATTCACCGCACCGCGTGACAAGAGGACTGAGGATTATATTACGGGCAGATACGGATAAGGAGCTGAGCCATGGACCATCACATTGACCGTCATTTTGATGACGCCCTGGCGGCGTTGAAGCAGCAGATACTCATGATGAGCGAAAGGGTGGAATCGATGATTGCCGACTGCATAACCGCCCTTCAGAAGAGGGATGCCGGTCTTGCGGCAAAAATAATCGAGGCCGACCATTCGGTAAACGCACTTGAGATGTCAATCGACGAGCAATGCATACATCTCCTTGCGCGGTATCAGCCGGCGGCGAGCGATCTTCGCTTCATAACGCGAGGCCTCAAGATTGCCACCGACCTTGAGCGCATTGGAGATCTGGCGGTCAACTTTGCGCAGCGGGTGATAGACATTGTGAAGGAGGGTTCTCCGGGAGTTGACCTCACGAACATGGCCTCTATTGTCCAGGCAATGCTAAAGGAGAGTCTGGAGGCCTTTGTGAACTCCGATGCAGAGAAGGCAGAAGGCGTATTCCTGAAGGATGACACTGTGGATGAAATGACCGAGACGATCGTCACCGAGCTGATTGAGCGTGCTTCCAGAGAGCCGCAGAGCGCAAAGAAGCTGTTCCCCGCGACTTCAATAGTGAGATATTTGGAGAGGGTTGCAGACCACGCCACGAACATAGCTGAGCTTGCGATTTACATGGTCAAGGGCAGGGACATACGGCACGGCATGCCGCATTGAGAGGTTGACCCGGCAGATTGTGACAACTGGAACTTGTCCTGAGTGATGCCGGCGGGTTAGAATCACAGCGCGGATAGCCCGGTTTCTGCCGTCCGTGCGTGATGCGTCAGAATCAAGAGCCTTCGCCGGTTCCGGTGGAAGGCCATCAAGAAACCGAAGCGGAGAGGTGGCCGAGTCGGCTGAAGGCAGCCGCCTGCTAAGCGGTTGTAGGGGTAATACTCTACCGGAGGTTCGAATCCTCTCCTCTCCGCCAGTGATGTTGGTTAATCTTGAGCTTTTTCCATCGGATTCCATCCCTCGAATGCTGAGCCGAAAAGGAGAACGGCATTGAATCCAGCGAAGAGCAGGAGGCCCGCTTCATACGGAGGACTGCAGAAAGAGATCAGAAGGATGAAGACTCCTCCCATCGAAACCTGGGAGAATGAGTATAGAGACAAGAGCTATTGGGTAAAGCTGACAATCCCCGAGTTCACCTGCGTCTGCCCCAAGACCGGGCTTCCTGATTTTGCCACAATCATAATTGAATACATTCCGGACAGAAAGTGTGTGGAGCTCAAGTCATTCAAGGAATACATAAATTGTTTCAGGGACGTCGGGATTTTTCACGAGCACGCCGTGAACAAGATCCTCGAAGACTTCGTCTCTGCCTGCAGCCCGAGAGAGATGAAAATAACCGGTGAGTTCAACGCAAGAGGCGGAATCCAGACGACCGTTCATGCAAGCTTCAAGAAGAAATGAGAAGGAGGTGAGCAACGTGGCGCGTTTCATGGTCCCGAGAGTAGCCCACTGCTGTAAAGGCTCTAACTAAGTCCCGAGCAAGACTCAAAACTACTTAAGTGACAGAATCCAAGGCCCCCTGAGTCAAAGCCAGGGGGCTTTTTCTTCTACGAGCTTACCCGGGCTCAAAATGTAGCCTGTCCTTGCGAGATATCCTTTCGCTCCCGGTGAAAATGTCGACCTTTCTTGACTCCACTGCGTTCTGTATGCAAAAATCAGCCCTGAGTGCGCCCATAGCTCAATTGGATAGAGCGTCTGACTACGGATCAGAAGGCTGGGGGTTCAACTCCTCTTGGGCGCGCCAGTTCTTTCTTGTGGTCAATCCCCTCTCCCCCCTGGGGAGAGAGGGTCCAATGAGAAGAAACGGGCACATTCCCTCTCCCCTTTGGGGAGAGGCTGCGTGAGAAGTGATGAGCTCCTCTCCCCTATGGGGAGAGGTTGGATGAGGGGGTATTTGAGATGATTCTCTCTGATGGCGACAACGGAAAGTTCGGGGCGAAAGGAAGCGATCCGCCGAATCTCCTTCAGGAAGACGAGAAGTGGATGCGCGCCGCTCTTGAGGAAGCAAGGAGAGCAGTGGAAGAGGGAGAAGTGCCCGTCGGTGCGGTTGCAGTCAAGGACGGAGTTCTCATAGGGAAGGGGTACAATCAAGTTGAGAGTCTCAACGATGCCACTGCCCACGCAGAGATGATCGCCATTACTGCTGCCTCAAACGCCCTTAGGTCCTGGAGACTCGATGGTGTCACGCTTTATGTGACCCTGGAGCCCTGCCCCATGTGTGCCGGTGCAATACTCCTGTCACGAGTCGGAAGGCTGGTATTTGCAGCGAAGGACCCGAGGCTTGGCGCCTGCGGGTCGGTGTCGAACCTTTTTGATGGGACGTTAAATCACAAGGTACAATTGAATTCTGGTGTTCTGGAGGAAGAGGCATCAAACATGCTCAAGGACTTTTTCCAGGAGCTGAGGGAATAGAGAATCCCGAGTAAATCCGGGACACAGGTTTTGTGGAGAGGTGCGAGAGCGGTTGAATCGGGCGGTCTCGAAAACCGTTGTCCTCGTAAGGGGACCCAGGGTTCGAATCCCTGCCTCTCCGCCATGTTTCCCATTTGGGATTCGAAGCCAACGCGAACGCTGCCTGTGGCAGAAGCAGTGAGGGTGGCCGGCTGCGAGGGAGAGATGCGGGAGCATCTCGGGTGAGCAGGAATCCCTGCCTCTCCGCAGCGCACGAAGAGAGCAAGGAAGGGGCGAAATATGGAGCGTGATTTGTTGAAGACGATGTCAGGCGTAGTCATGGGCAACGCAGAAATTGCCGAGTTGAGGAAAAGCAAAGACTCTTGGGATGAGACTAAGGGGGAGGCAATAGCGATGACAGCGAGACGGATGAATGTCAAAGAGTCTCGGGTGAGATTGGGCCTTGAGCAAGGCAGTCGCAAACGTGCCTTGGGGCTGGCGTTGAAATACGCCCGGCAGAGAAAACGCATTAGCGTCAAGAAGATGGCAGAGCGATTCAAGGTGAAACCTCGGGATATCGAGAGACTCGAATCGGAGAAGATCGCGAATTTTCCATTAGGATTGATCATTGTCTATCTCAATGAATTGGGCTATATCCTAAGTTTTGATGTCACAGATTTCTAAAGGGGGAGCCGAAATGAAGCTTGGTTTTTCTGAGAAATTACTATGGGCGGAGAAAGCCGCTCGACTGGACGTTGAGACTGAAAAGGGCTACAGAGAATTCTACGCTATAGCGAAAAGGAGTGGCCTGGGAGAGATGTGGCTGAGCTACTACGCCAATGCCTATGAAGCAGCCGGCGCATCGGGCCTCAGAGCCCTTTCTTACCGAAGGAAGATCGCCCCCGAAATACGCAAACACGCAATCGACAAGATCAGCAAGTACCTTGTACGAAGAGTGCCGGTGCATCTTCGTTCGGAAGTAGGATTCCTTGTGAAGGCGCAGGATAACAGAATAACGGTTTCAGAAGAAAGGCCTCTTCTTGCCGATCCCACAGAGACAAGTTGCTCAGATGTGTTTCAGGTCCGTTATACGGATTTTGATAATCGTTGGCACCTGTATTGGATGCGGAAATCCGGCACATGGTGGCCATATATCCCCGACAGGCCTATCCATACGATTCAAGATTGTATCAGAGAAGTCAAAGCTGATAGCTGGGGATGCTTCTGGGTTTAGGACAGGCAATGTCACGATACTCAATGAGGAAGAATCAGAACCGGAGTCCCGGGTGAATCGGCAAACCCACTCGACGAAGGCGGCCCTCTTCGGAGAGGGATCGAGAGTCTGAAAATAGTGGAGGTTGTATGACGGCCAAGAAAGCACACGTAGAATTTCCAGAAGACAAGGTAGCATCGTTCTGCAAGAAACATCATATACTGAGATTATCCCTCTATGGTTCTGTGCTGCGGGACGACTTTGGACTCGAGAGCGATGTGGACGTCCTCGTCGAATTCGAAACTGGCCACGTGCCGAGTTTCTTCCGCTTGTTTGATATGGAGGACGAACTGTCCGTCATGCTTGGCGGGAGAAAGGTTGACCTGCGGACACCTGAAGATCTGAGCCGCTATTTCAGGCGGAATGTGCTCGCCACCGCTGTGGTGAAATATGCAGCGTGACGACACCGTGTACATCCGCCATATCTTGGATGCCGCCAGAAAGGCGCTGCATTTTGCGAAGAGCCGAACCAGAGAAGACCTGGACAAGAATGAGATGCTAGGTATGTCGCTCGTCCACCTGCTAGTGATAGTCGGCGAGGCGGCAAACAATGTCTCCATGGATTTCCGTGAGCAGCATCCATCTCTTCCTTGGAGAAAGATGACCGAACTCCGCAATCGGTTGATTCATGGTTACTTTGATATCAACCTTGATATTGTCTGGGATACTGTTCTGAAAGATCTCCCTCCGCTCGTGACTGCCCTGGAGAAGATTCTTCCCACGGAGCAATTGCCTTGAAGACGACGATAGACCGGTTGGCTATGTCATAGCATCAGAAAAGTCTAGAATGTTTGATGACCAGGACCTTTTCGTCGAGATACCGTTGCCGGATTTAGTGACAAGCGCCTATTTTCTTCTTGGCAAAGATCGGTTGGAGGCATTTGAGCGGAGGAAAAGAGAACGACACAGCTGCTTGTGTTGCGACTAGTATGATCAATTGCGGAGAGGTGCGAGAGCGGTTTAATCGGCGCGCCTGGAGAGCGCGTGTCTGCCAAAAGCGGACCCAGGGTTCGAATCCCTGCCTCTCCGCCATGTTTTCCATAGGGGATTCGAAGCCAACCCGAACGCTGCCGGTGGCAGAAGCAGTGAGGGTGGCCGGCTGCGAAGGAGAGATGCGGGAGCGTCTCGGGTGAGCAGGAATCCCTGCCTCTCCGCCATGTAACAAGCCAGTTGGCTGCAGCTGACGCAAGAAAGGATGCGGTAGGAGAAGGCAATAGGTACCTGAGCAGGGATTGTCAAACATATCTGGCAAAGTAAGGAGGAGCCATGGCGAACAGTAGTCCTCAAAATCAGACCTGCTGTCCAAAATTTGATCCGGCGCCTTGGGACGGAAGAATTCTCGAGTGGGACAACAAGAGATTCATCAAAGAGAAAGTGTTAACGCTTTTCTATATGCCGGTCACTTTCGGATCGGTGATGAAGAAGCTGGATCGGAAGGTGAAGCAGGCCGGGGCAACCATGCCCGATTGGCTTTGTCTCTCAGACCACACTTCAAAATGGAACATGGACGTTTATCTGGCGGTGGACAAAGAAATCAAGGACGCCCAGAATGTACAGCTCTCGGGAAAATTCCTGAGCAAGGTGTACGAAGGTCCGTACAAGGACACCGGAAAGTGGTGCAAGGATTTTGGAAATTTTGCCAAGAGCAAAGGTCTGGATGTCAGGAAGTGGTATATGTGGTACACCACGTGCCCGAAGTGTGCCAAGAAATACGGCAAGAACTACGTGGCAGTGGTCGCTGAAGTGAAATGATGAGAATTCTTAGTGCGGGTGAAGGTGGCGAAGAATGTGGGGGCGTTCCAGCCCATGAGCAAGCATTAAGGCCTCATCGGATAGTAGCTCCGCAGTTTCTCCTTCAACCACGATGCCGCCGCGATCCAACACAATCACCCTGGGACATGTCTCGACGACGAGCTCCAGGTCATGAGTCGCGATGAGTTGTGTTATCGGCAGAGCCGCTAGAAGCGTTTTGAGTTCTCTTCGCCCACGTGGGTCCAGGTCGCTTGTTGGTTCGTCCAGTACGAGCAGTCTGGCCTCGCAGGCCAGCAGTCCCGCCAGACATACCCGGCGCTTCTCACCACGGCTCAAATGATGCGGATGACGCTCTCCAAATCCCGTGAGGTCAACCTGCTCCAAGGCCTGGGCTACCCGCCTCGATAAGCCCGGCCCGCTGAGTCCAAGCTGCTGAGGGCCGAATGCGACATCTTCCCAAACCGTCGGGCAGAACAGTTGGTCATCCGGATCCTGAAACAACATTCCGACCTGTGCTCTGATCGCAGCCGCATGCGCGTCGATAACCGGCGTCCCAAAGACATGAACCCGGGGTGGCCGGCCAAGCCGCTCCGGCAGGAGTCCATTCAGGTGCAGGAACAATGTGGACTTGCCCGCGCCGTTCGGACCGATCAACCCCACCCGTTCGCCTTCCCTTACAGAGAAAGTGATATTGCGTAACGCCTCTGTTCCATCCGGGTAAGTGTAGCTCAGGTTACTGACATCCAAAGCATTCATGTTCTCCATCCCCGTGCGCACATGGCGGCATAGATGCGCTCGGCGTGTTCAGAAGTACGCACAAAAAGCTGGGCAATGGTTGTGGCCATCGCTCGCCACATTTGAAGACGGCCGCGCGAGAAGCTGCGGCTGCGGCGCGCACGAAGCATCAGCTGCATCTCATCCACGAGGAGAAAAAGATAGCGGTAGGTAAGTGCAAGCGTGGTGACGAACAGAGCCGGCACGCGGAAACGCCACAACACGGAGAGAATTTCCGAAAACCGCGTTGTGCTTGAGAGCAGAACCATGCAGAAGAGGCAGAGCGTACTCTTGGACAGCATGGTCAGGAAGACCAGCGTCCCGTTTGGCTGCAGAAGCGAGAGAAGCGCCGCGCCCACGGCAAATGGCTCCAGCCAGAGAAGCCTTGTTGCCAGGTGCCGGGGGCGTACCCGGCACAGCGCGGCTATCAGTAAGAGTGCAAGGCCTGGAATTGCGTATGCCAACCAAGCTCCACGGGGGAGCAGAACTATCCCAAGCACAAAGATGATCGATACTATGAGCTTCAGAGTTGCAGGCAGGCGATGGATTGGGCTTTGGCCATGCTGATATGGGCTAAGAAGATGTTGGCGCATGATCGGCATCGCCTCCAGATTGACGCCCGTCGTCCGGTCTACTCCGCGGCGTCAGGAAGCGCGCCAGCAAGTAGGCGAAAACGAAAGCGGCCACAGTGCCGACGCATCCAACTACTAACGTTGACAACACGGCGGAGTTCTCGCCCGGCATCGTGTAGTCTGGAAACGGGGACGCCACAACCGGTCTTGTCGCCGCCCTGTGCTCAAAACCAAACAGCTCCGCGACTTTCTCAAGACCGTCCGGCCATTTGGAGGCAAACGGGCTCACGAAGATGACCAATCCCAGTGATATCAGCAATCCATACGCGACCAGCTCCGCATAGTTGGTCCGCAGATTGGGCTGGCGGTCCTCCATCAGCAACTCAGGCCGCACGCGGCAGACCCCAGCGACAACAAGAGTCGTTATCAATGTTTCCCCGATGCCGATCACCATGTGAATGTTGACCATTGCGGGGAAGGCGACCCGCCAGGCGACTGTGCCCGACAGCGCCAGCTCCGCGGCGCACGCGATTGATGCTGCTACAATGGAACACCAGGCCGCAAATGCAGTACCAAGAAGACGGACGCGAAGTCCACTTCCGGCGGCGCGGCGAACAAGAACATAGATCGCATAGCCCAAACCGGGCGCAACAATCCCCATGTTGAAAATATTCGCTCCAAGCACAGTTACGCCTCCATCGGCAAACATGAAGCATTGGAGGAACAGAACTGAGCTAATGACCAGTATGGCTGCGCTTGGACCCAGCAGCACGGCGGCCAGGACGGCGCCGATCAGGTGACCGGATGTCCCGCCTGCGACCGGAAAGTTCAACATCTGCGCTGCGAACACGAAAGCCGAGGCCAGACCGATGAGCGGGATGCGCTGAGGCGGGACCGCACGCCGGACACGGGCCAGGGCAATGCCAAGCCCGGCGGCCGCTATTGCACTCGAAGCCAGAGCTGTCTTTGCGTCAATGAATCCGTCAGGTATGTGCATGTGACACTGCTTTTCCTGTCGTCGTTACTGTCAGCTTTCCGTGCGTCACACCTTTCGCAGCGATCAGCTTGTCGGCGACGTGCTTGACCTCATGGGCCCGTCCGCGGACAGCGAGAACTTCCATGCAGTTGTGATGATCCAGGTGCACGTGCAAGGTGGCGATTATCAAGTTCTGGTGATCGTGTTGAATGTCAGTCAGGAGCGCCTGGATATTTCGCTTATGATGGTCGTAGACAACCGTTACCGTCCCCGTTATTTCGTGACTTCCGATCTGGCTGTGATGTTCGACAAGGTGCGCGCGCACCATGTCGGCAATGGCCTGAGACCGGTTGGCGTAGCCCTTTGCTTTCGACATGGCGTCGAGTTGTCGCACAAGATCGCCGGCCATAGAAACGCTAAATCTGGATAAGGATTTCTTTTTCATAGTGTTACCTTTCGACCAGAAGGTAACACGGTGGAGAGATGTTTGTCAATCTTGAGAGATGAGGCGTAAGTGAACAATTTGACCTTGATAAATATACAGACGCGTGTCATGATTGCATCATATAGACGTAGACTGTGAACAACAGTCTGCGAGCTTCTCAAGGGTGCGGGGGGAGATACCTGCCGCAGGCTCTGCGGATGGTCGGGCCGCCGTCCGGTCAACGGCGCAGTAGGCGCAGACTGGATGTGTGACATGCAAGAGCCGAAAGAAGATCTTTCGCAAGGCGCGGGTTGCTTTCTTCGTCTCTATTGGATGTGCTTTGGTAACATAATTGCTGTTTTGCTTCTGGTCCTCATTATAGAAAAACCGGCGAAATTCCTTTCTGCCTTTGATGCCGCGTATTGGTTTACGTTTGGCTCGCTTGTTCTTGTGCGATATGCTGATGTTCGCTATTTCCGCGGTTTGACGGCCGACGGCAGTCCTGCTTCGCTTGTCCATTGGCGACGCTATGCCGTGATTCTCACGGTCGCAGCACTCGGAACATGGCTTCTGGCCCACTTCCTCAAGCGAGTGCTGAGTTAGGAGGGAGAGATGACGAACCCGAACGATGAACGGCTCCACGCGCTTCTTCGGAAAACCCGCGACAAGGAATTGGAACTCAAGTATTGCGTTGTCGGTGCCGGTCACGGCGGAATGGCCATGGCGGCTCACCTGGCAATCATGGGATATTCGGTGAACCTCTACAACCGGACAAGCGAACACCTGAATGGGGTGCGCTGGCATGGCGGCATTGCGTTGGGTGGGGAGGCCAGCGGTTTTGGCCGCATAAACCTTGCGACTGCAGACATTGCGGAAGCGATTTCCGGCGTTGACGTGATCATGGTAGTCACCCCGACGACGGCGCACCGTCCGTTGGCAAAGAAAATGGCTCCGCATCTGATCGACGGTCAGATTATCGTTCTGAACCCGGGCCGCACCGGCGGCGCGCTGGAATTCCGCAAAGTCCTTGACGACAACAAGGCCACTGCGAGTGTGTTTCTTGCCGAGACACAGACATTCATATATGCATCGAGAGCGCTCTCGCGATCCGAAGCGTTTATCTACCGGATAAAAAACAAGGTACCGCTCGCGACATTGCCGGCGTATTGGATACCAGATGTTCTGGCGGTGATCAATCAGGCATTTCCTCAATTTGTTGCAGGAAACAATGTGTTGTGCACAAGCATGGAGAACATTGGCGCGATTTTCCACCCTGCTCTGACTCTCGTTAACGCTGGCTGGATAGAGGCAACCCAGGGGAACTTTGACTACTACACGCAGGGTATAACGCCATCGGTCGCGAAACTCCTTGAGAAGATAGACCAGGAGCGGACCGCGGTGGCCAGCAGCCTTGGCATCGGGACCGTTTCGGCCAGAGAATGGCTGTACTTGTCATACGATTCCTCCGGCCGGGATCTTTTCGAAGCAATCCAGAACACAAAGAGCTACCGCGGGATAAAGGCGCCGCAAAACATTTTTCACAGGTACGTCTTTGAAGACGTGCCCATGAGTTTGGTTCCGCTTGCATCTATCGGCGCAATGTTCGGAGTTCACACTCCGACGATTCACATGATTATCGAGCTCGCCTCAATCATGCATGGCCGCGACTATTGGTCCGAGGGCCGGACTGTGGAAAAACTCGGCCTGGCAGGACGTTCGGTCCAGGAAATCCGCCAGATGGTCGTCGGGGTGGAGCGGTGAACTACAACGGAGGTTGAATCAATGAAAACTTACTTTGTGCAGATGGGTTTCATGCCGTTTCTGCAATCCATGTCGCCTGGTGTCGCCGCATTGCTCGTTTTGTTGCTGGGCTTCTGCGTGGCGATTCTGGTCCGGCTGCTGGCCTCGCGGATCCTTGAGGCCGCCCGGTTCAACACCTTGTGCGACAAAATCGGTGTCTCTGAGTTCCTGCGAAAGGGCGATGTCAACTACTCGCCTGCGAGACTGGCCGCAGTGATAGCGTATTGGCTGACACTTCTCTCAGCCATACTGTGGGCTCTTCATCTCATCGGCGTGAGACTTGTGGCAACTCTTGTGAACCGGGTCGAGGCTGCGCTGCCAACGTACATCGCAGCGGTGTGCATCGTTGCGTTCGGATACGTCGTCGTATCTTTCTGTGCAAATGTTCTTCGAACCATTGCCAGGAATGCGGCTTTCGTGTACGCCGACTTGCTTGCCAGTGTGGTGAAATGGGGTGGTCTGTTTCTTGTTCTGGCCATTGCAGTCGGACAGCTAGGTCTTGAGTTCAAGCTCATCAGCGCTGCCTTTCAGATAATCCTGGCTGCCGCCGCATTTGGCCTCGCACTTGCCTTCGGCTTGGGCTGCAAAGACATAGCTCGCGATTCAATGCAGAGATTCCTCCACAACCTTAGGGAAAGACACAGGAGTACTGAAAGCGATTTGGAGGGATAGAAACGGTAACCATAAACCGTTCTTCCGTGGGAGTTGGGAGAGGGAGAAGATAGTGAGAAGAGTCCGCGGGACCCGTACCGACCGCTTTGGATTGGTGCGTCCTCAATTGGATGCACACACACTCGGCATAACTTCGGTGGCGCAGCTTCTGAGGGATTGCGGCTACCACGTGATCGTGGCAGATGCTACCGCCTCCGAGGCATTCGGCTTCCCTGAAGATCCTGCCCGCGGCGCAGTCATCGAGCATTGGCTTCTCGACAACCAGATTGACGTTCTCTGTTTCAGCTACAGGCTGAATCCCGCGGACGGTGCAGCTTTAGTCTCACGCTTGGTTGGTGAACTCAAGCGGCGGCGTCTGTTCGCAGTGGATGGTGGTGCGGTCAAAGCCTTGCACTTCGCAGGGCTGCCCGAAACTTGCCGGATGGTCCGCGAGCGTAATCCTGAGGTGGGAGGGATCTTCGTGGGGGATGAGACCCCCGCTGAGACTCTCCGCATGCTGGGAATAGAGACAGAGATTTTGCCGAAAGACTTGCTCAAGGGGATGGCATACGACGAAGACCGTCTCTCGTTCGGCAAAGAACTGATTGAAAAAGGAGAGTATCTTGCAGTTCGACCTATTGACCGGAGTGGGTGTGGTGGGTACGGAACAGGAGCCGACCGGCTCGAATCAAGGATTCAATATGGGATTGACCACCGCATGCCGCCTCTTACGCGGGCTCATGTGGGGCCGTACCTTCCTGATCGCGCCGAGGCAGTGCGCCTGTTCCTGCAATGGACCCGTGAACTCGCCGCATCAGGCCTGCTTGACGTACTTTCTATTGGAACTTCTCAGCTCACTCAATCCAATTTCGGAGAAGATTGGGGCGATAAGCCGAATGGCGGCGGTGTGCCGCTCAACTCGAAGGAGGAGTTTGCCGCTGTCTGGCAGGCGGCGAGACCGATGCTCGTCCGGAGCTATGCCGGGACGAAGAACATCGTCTCGCTGGCAAGAATGTACGAAGAAGCGATAAGCATCGCCTGGCATGCGCTCTCGCTGTGGTGGTTCTGCCGGATAGACGGCCGGGGGCCGTATTCGGTGCGGGAGAACCTCGAAGAACATTTCGAGACTCTCAGGTACATCGCATCGACGGGGAAACCCTTCGAGCCGAATGTCCCTCACCATTTCGCCTTCCGCGGGTCTGATGATGTAACCTACATTGTGTCTGCTTTCGTCGCTGCCAAGGTTGCTAAATCGCTGGGTGTCCGGCTTCTGGTCCTGCAGAATATGCTCAACACGCCCAAATATACCTGGGGAGTTCAGGACCTGGCTAAGTCCAGGGCAATGCTACAGCTCGTTCGGGAACTTGAGGACGACGGGTTCCGCGTCGTCCTTCAGCCGCGCGGAGGGCTGGACTACTTCTCTCATGACCTCGACAGAGCAAAGGCACAACTTGCTGCAGCGACCGCGCTCATGGACGATATAGAACCTCATAACACGAACAGTCCTGCCATTATCCACGTGGTGAGTTTTTCCGAGGCCTCACATCTCGCAGATCCCCCGACTGTGAATGAAAGCATCCAGATAACTCGCCACGCACTTGAGGCGTACCGCAAACTGAGACGCAAGGGGGAGATCGACGACATGTCCCTCCACCCGGAAGTTCTGTCCCGGACTGCAGAACTCGTGTCTGACGCACGGGTCGTGATTGAAGCCATTGAATCATCGATCCGGAACCCGTACACGCCAGAAGGGCTCTACCGGATCCTTTCCTCTGGATTTCTGCCTATTCCTTACCTCTGGGAGTGCAAGGAGGAATTCCACCGGGCCGCTGAATGGCAAACCCGTCTGATCCGCGGATCAGTGAAGGTGGTGGATGAACATGGAATCCCGATCTCCGCGTCTGATCGAATGAGGTTTGTCACAAAATCGGAACGTTCCATTCCGGAAGAGTATTCTTGAGGCCGCCAAGGGGGATGATATGTCGCTCACTGCAAAGCTTGCGCGGAGATGCATGTTCCAACTTGCTCCGGCAAGTGTTGTCTTGGTTCTGACTCTGACAGCCGATGGTCTGGCGGGTGCAATTGGAGAGGGAGCCGCCGGGACGCCTGACCTTTCTCGAGAATTCCTGCGCTTCGTAATCTGGTTACCAGGGAGCTTCGTTGCAGGCAAGATAGTCCTCCTTATCTGGAACTGGGTGCTTTTGCCCATCGCCAGGCGGACACGAACAAGCCTTGATGTTGTGATGCTTGAAGGTTCCCGCGCGTCGGTGCAGTGGGCGGTCTTTCTGGCTGGGCTGAACATGGCCGCCCGTGCGAGCTTTCAAGGAGCGCCGGCCGTTACCGAATCTGTTGCCTGGACAGTTCTGAGAGGGGCACTTTACGTGGCCGTGGTTCTGGCTCTTACATCGGTTGCCTACTCTTTTGCGCGCGCTTTTACGGAATGGTACGGAAAAGGGGTCGGGGGTGGAGAGCGTCCGACTTCCCATGACCAGGTTGTTACACTTCTCCGGAAAATCGCCAAGTTTGTGTTTTTCTTCATCGCTTTCACAATTATCTTCGACCATTTCGGCGTCCAGATTGCCGGGGTCCTTGCGACAGCAGGTGTGGTATCGCTAGCCGTTGCGTTTGCCGCGCAGGAAACCATCGCCAACATGATAGCAGGATTCGCCTTGACGATGGACCGCCCATTCCGGCCAGGTGACAGGGTTGAATTAGCCAACGGGAAGATGGGGGATGTGCTGGAGATCGGGTTTCGAAGCACCCGCATCCTGGCCTTCGATAACACTGTAATCAACATCCCGAACTCGGAGATCGCCAAGAACCAAATAGTCAATCAAAGCACGCCAACCCCGCTTTACAAAATCAGGTCAAAGATCGGCGTCAGTTACGGAACTGATTTGAGAAAGGCCAAGAGAATCCTGCTTGAAATCTTCAGGGCCCACCCCGAAGTACTTAAGGATCCTGCGCCCGGCGTGTACTTCACCGAATTCGGTGACTCTTCGCTGGAGCTCTTCTACGTGTGTTGGGTCGCAGATTATCGCAATCAGTTCAGAATCAGGGACGAGCTGAATATGTCCATAAAGGATCGGTTCGAGGGGGAGAGGGTCGAGATTCCGTTCCCGCAGCGGGACATCCATGTTCGCCAGGAAAGAGCATGGCTGCAGACGTCTGGGTCTAATCGTGGCGTGGCTGTGACAGGCAGCCACAAGCAGTCTGAAAAGGACGCAACATAGAGGGGGATGCTGTTTTGGCTGGCATAGCGGGCATAGCAGAAGCAGGCAGAACCGGGGACGTTACGAAGATGCTGGAGAAGATTGAGCATCGCGGCAGAGCAGGGAGACTGGTTGTTGAGATCGAACAAGCGACTCTTGGCGTTGCGTTCAACGACCGTAATGCAACCGCACTTGCGCTCGAACAAAACACCGTGCGGGACTACGCCGGGAAGTGGCATTTTGCAGAGGCAAAGGTTAGCGACGAAAAGGTGCTGCTTTCACGGGATCCGGTTGGAGTCGCGCCGCTCTACTACGGGAGAACCGGAAGCGGTGCTGTGTGCTTTGCCTCAGAGGTAAAAGCTATTCTGACTGCGACCGATGATGTGCGCATCCTGCCTCCCGGCTGCTCGTATGATGGAATCCAGATGAAAACCGACTATTTCCCGGACAAGCAGCCGCTGCTAAGGGAAAAGCCGGAGGTTGTAGCGAAGGAGTTGAGGCGGAAGCTTACCGCCTCTGTGGAGAGGTGTATTGCCGGCCAGGAGGTTGGCGCATGGTTGTCCGGCGGATTGGACTCGAGTACAATGGCTGCGCTCGCCAGACCATTCGTCAAGAAACTTCACACCTTTTCCGCAGGCCTTGCAGGCGCACCAGACCTGGAGTATGCGCGAGAGGTCGCGGATTTCCTGGAGGCCAACCACCACGAAGCCCGGACAAGCATGAATCAGATGCTCCAACTTCTGCCGGAGGTCATATATCACCTGGAATCATTCGATGCGCTCCTGGTCCGTTCAAGTGTAGCAAACTATCTGGCAGGAAAGGCAGCGGCTGAGTACGTCACAGACGTACTCTCCGGAGAAGGCGGCGACGAGATGTTTGCGGGTTACGAGTACTTGAAGACCCTCCAGCCGGACAAGCTGGCCGATGAGCTTATCGACATCACAGCGCGGCTCCACAACACTGCTTTGCAGCGCGTCGACCGGTGTGCGTCGGCGCATGGGGTTGTTGCCCACGTTCCATTCCTCGACCCTGATGTCGTTGAGTATGTGTTGCGCATACCTGTGGAGTTCAAAATCCACGGCGGCGTCGAGAAATGGATCTTGCGGAGGGCTCTGGATGACGCGCTTCCTCAGAAGATCCTGCAAAGACGAAAAGCCAAGTTCTGGGAAGGGGCCGGAATTGGTGAGTTGTTGGCGCAACATGCTGACGGCAAGATCTCAGATGCGGATTTCGGGCAGGAGCGCATCTTGCCGAACGGCTGGACCATAAATACCAAGGAAGAGCTTATGTACTACCGCATTTTTCGGGAGCGCTTCGGAGAACTTGGTGATTTGTCGTGGATGGGACGGACAAAAGGGGCACCGTCCGCGGCAACAGAGTAGGAGCCGCCAGGTTGTTGTTTTTCACTCTGCCTGCAGCACCAACCACTCGAGAAAAAACCTTGACAGAAGATCATCTGATTTGTTAGAATGGTCAGTGAATTCAGAATTAGCTGATTAGGTCGATCTGTCTCATGAAGTTGTGGTCAGGAGGTGATTGAAATGTGCGAGAAAGGCAAGAAAGGAAAGGGTGATTGCTGCGGCGAGTCGAAAGGCGCACGGGTGGGCTGCTGCAAGGTTGAATCGGTGGTAACCGTAGATGCACGCGGCCAGATGGTGCTCCCAAAGGAGATCAGGCAGCGGGCAGGAATCAAAGCCGGGGACAAGCTGGCAGTAATTAGCTGTGAAAAGGGAAACAAAGTGCACTGTATCTCCCTTGTGAAGGCCTCTGATTATGCAAAGATGGTGAAGGACGTACTCGGACCTCTCATGAAGGACATAATGGGCTGAGCATGCCTGCCGGGGGTTCCGGAGGTTAGGAATATGAAAAAAGAAAAAGTGAAGAAAGCCGTCAGAGAAGGCTACGGGCGAATTGCGAAGGAAGGGAGCTCTTGCTGCGCCGGTGCGGCGCCATGCTGCGGGGGCACCAGCCAGAGCGAGACGATAAGCACATCTGTGGGATATTCTGAAAAAGAGCTTAGAGAAGTCCCCGAAGGTTCAAACCTTGGACTGGGCTGCGGGAATCCGATCGCGCTGGCGTCTCTGAAAGAGGGCGAGACAGTTCTTGATCTTGGCTCAGGAGCAGGATTCGATTGTTTTCTCGCTGCCAACAGAGTTGGGAAGAACGGGAAAGTCATCGGCGTTGACATGACTCCCGAGATGGTCGAGAAGGCGACGCAAAACGCAAAGAAGGGCAATTACGGCAATGTTGAGTTCCGGCTCGGAGAGATTGAGAAACTGCCGGTCGCAAACGATTCAGTTGATGCAATAATCTCAAACTGTGTGATCAACCTCTCGCCCGAGAAGGAGAAGGTTTTCAGGGAAGCGTTCAGAGTCCTCAGGCCGGGCGGACGGCTGATGGTTTCAGACCTGGTGCTTCTCAAAGAGCTTCCGAATTCGCTGAAGAACTCTGTCCAAGCATACGTGGGGTGCCTCTCCGGAGCGATGATGAAAAATGAATACCTTGATGCCATCAGGTCAGCCGGGTTTCACGAGGTCAGAGTACTCGATGAGACCAGCTTCCCTGTCGAACTCATGGCAAATGACGCAACCGGAAAGGCAGTTGTGGAGGATCTGAATCTCTCGGCTGGCGATCTCAAGGAAGTCGCCGATTCAGTGTTGAGCGTCAAAGTCTCTGGTGTAAAAGACTGAAAACCTTGCGAAGAGAACCGCAATCGGCTAGCATTGTGGAAATTGACTGGAATCAAATCTAGCCGGTTAGCGGTGGGGATGTAGCTCAGCTGGGAGAGCGCCTCGTTCGCAACGAGGAGGTCGGCGGTTCGACTCCGCTCATCTCCACCAAAACACAGCACTCGGCAAGTCAGGAAATCTTGCTCGCGAATCGGCAGCTGAGCCGATTCTTCCGCGTTGTCACTTCACAAAAACGACTTTCGCCGGACGAGATTGCCCTGCGCTGTGTGCGACAATGTCCGAGTCTTGGTTCTATGAAAATCTCGGTGGTTGTGAGAGCGAATTCGAAGGTCGAGAAGGTTGAAGAAGCGAGCCAGGGCAGCTATCGCATCTGGGTCAAGGAGCCTCGAAAAGGAGGCAGGGCAAATGCTGCAGTCCTGCGGGCGCTCGGGGCGCACTTCGGCATTCCGGTGTCACGTATCGCAATCAAGAGCGGTCACACTTCGAGTCGCAAGATCGTAGAGATTGTGTGAGCGCAAGAAAACTCTGTCCACTTGCATCGTTTTGTTCTAGTATCAGAGCTGGGCCGTGCTAGACGGGGAGTTAGCGGTGCCCTGTACCCGCAATCCGCTCAAGCGGGGTTGAATCCCCATTTTGAGGTTGACCTTCTCAGTGCAGGGTTCTTCCTTTTCGGGCATCGATGGTCAGGCCCTGCGCAACTGAAATCTACAAATCCCGCCAGGACCGGAAGGTAGCAACGGTAAGTAGCGCATTCAGTGTGCCGCAGGTCTCCCTGACCGGAGTCAGGAAGAAAGAGGCTCTCCTGAGTAGTAGATCGAGATTGGGTGCACGGCCCTAAGATTGTTAGTTCTTGGAGAAAGTTAGATGCAAGAAAAAATCCCGTATCAGGTTTTGTCGCGACGGTGGAGACCAAGAGTCTTTGAAGAGATAGTGGGACAGGAGCATGTGACGACCTGCCTCATGAATGCAATTGAAGCCGGCAGGGTTGGGCACGCATATCTGTTCAGCGGATCAAGAGGCGTCGGGAAAACGACGGCAGCACGGGTCTTCGCAAGGGCGATCAACTGCGAGAACGGACCAAAGAGAAATCCGTGCAACGAGTGCAATACATGTAAAGAAATGCTTATCGGGTCAAGTCTTGATTTTCTTGAAATTGACGGCGCATCAAACCGCGGAATTGATGAGGTCAGAGAGATCAGAGAGAAAATAAAGTATGCGACTGCCGGTTCCAGGTACAGGATATACGTGATTGACGAAGTGCACATGCTTACGACGCCTGCTTTCAATGCACTCCTCAAGACACTTGAAGAGCCTCCTTCGCACGTGATTTTCATCATGGCCACGACTGCGCCGAGCGAGATTCCACCGACGATCCTGTCCCGGTGCCAGCGGTTCGATTTCAGGAGAATCTTCCCGGAGAAGATTGTCGAAAGACTCAAGATGGTCTCGAAAAAAGAACATTTCTCCGTTGAGGATGAGGCCCTCGCAGTCATTGCGAAAAAGGCGGAAGGCAGCATGAGGGATGCCGAGAGCATGCTTGACCAACTTGTGACCGGTACGGAGGGAACTGTTACGGCAGAGGTTGTCCGGAACTTTCTCGGCATACCCAAGGAAGATGTTTTCTTTGAAATCACACAATCCGTTCTTGATGGGAAGCCGGCCGAGACGCTCAAAGTCCTCGAGGAGCTCTACAAGGAGGGGCATGATCTCGATGAATTCGCAGGCTCGCTTATCGAGCACCTGAGACACCTGCTGCTCGTCTCAATTGACCGGTCTCTTGCCGAGCCCGCCGGGATACTGAAGAGTTCGCTCTCAAGGCTTGCGGAGCAGAGCGCAAAAACGAACGATGCAGACCTGGTCAGACTGATAAGAATTCTCAACTCCGCCGCATATTTGATGAAGAGGAGTCCTGTGCCGCGGCTCCATCTGGAACTTGCGCTCGTGGAAATGGCGAATCTTGATTCCACAGTCAGCGTGAAGGAATTGATAGAAAAACTCTCGGTCATTGAGAAGAAGTTTGTTGGAGATGGCGGAGACGAGTTGGACCATGAAAACAGAGCTGGAAAGAAGCATGTGGTCCGGGACGACGATCGGGACCCCGCCTCGCGCGATTCGGGTGCCCACCCTCAGGCGCAAAAGCCGGCGCCGTCACACGTTGAACCCGGGCGCGTAGAAGAAGCGGCAAAGGGGTGGGAAGTCCTCCTTCTCGCCGTTAAGAAGAAGAAAACTTCTCTCTGGGGTTTCTTGAGCGAGGCAAAAGTTCTGTCTATCTCCGAGACAGAGTTGACAGTCAAATTGCCTCGAGATCAGAGATTCCATAGGGAGCGGATCGAGGATAAAGCAAACAGAGAAATAATTCTCGATGAAATTAAGAAGGCGTTTGGGAAGCCTCTTTCTCTTAAGGTGGTTGACGGAGAAGTCACAGAGATAAGTGGGGCAAAAGGGGAAGACCCGTTGGAGAATGAAACTGTGAAAACGATTGTGGAACTTTTTCATGGTGAAATCGTGAAGAAAGAGAAGAGGTGACCCTCATGAAGAATTTTGCATCGATCATGAAACAAGC
This sequence comes from Candidatus Eisenbacteria bacterium, assembly GCA_030017955.1. Lineage (NCBI taxonomy): Bacteria > Candidatus Eiseniibacteriota > Candidatus Eiseniibacteriota bacterium. Next base: position 9,017 of record JASEGR010000028.1, on the reverse strand, counting down.
GCAGAAGATGCAGGAAAAGATGAATGAGCTTCAGGCACAACTTGAGACCAAGATTGTCGAGAGTTCCGCGGGCGGAGGGATGGTCAAGGTTACAGCAAATGGCAGGCAGGAGATCGTTTCAATAAAGATAGACCCTGAGGTTGTGAGCAAAGACGATGTCGAAATGCTTGAGGACCTCATCCTTTCTGCAGTGAACGAAGCGAGAAGAAAAGCGGATGAGCTCGCCAAGGAAGAAATGGCGAGACTCACCGGTGAACTGGGTCTCCCGGGGCTCTTCAAGTGAAATACAGCTCGCAGCTTGTCGAGAAACTCATAGAAGAGCTTGCCGCGCTTCCCGGAATAGGTAGAAAGTCCGCGCAGAGAATTGCTTTTCACCTCATGCGCGTCCCGAGAGAAGATGCCTCCCGGCTTTCCGATGCAATAATGAAGGTGAAAGACTCAGTGAGGTACTGCGGAGTGTGCTGGAACATCACCGAAGTCGAACCTTGCCACATTTGCAAGGACGGGGAGAGAAATCTCACGGAAATCTGCGTGGTGGAAATGCCGAATGATGCGCTTGCCGTTGAGGGGACGGGCGAATACAGAGGCACGTATCACGTGCTTCATGGGGCAATCTCGCCGCTTGATGGTATTGGCCCCGAGAATCTGAAGATCAAGGAGCTTCTGAAGAGACTTGAAGACGGAAGAGTCAGAGAAGTCATAGTCGCAACAAACCCGAGTGTCCAGGGCGAAGCGACAGCGCTCTACTTGAGGAAAGTCATCGCGAGAAAAGACCTTAGGGTGACAAGGATTGCAAGAGGAATTTCTGTCGGGACTGACCTCGAATACGCAGATAAGGTCACGCTCGCACGGGCACTGGAGGGAAGAAAAGACATGGAGTAATGCTGGTTGACCCAGCCGTCCCCCCGTGGTATGCTTTCCGACCAGGCTTTGTTGTCAACAATCCAAATAAACCGTTGAGTGAGCCTTTTGAAGGCAACGAGTGCTCATGATGGCTGCGGGAGATGCACGAGGCCGGGTCATCGAGGCAGCCTTCAGCCTGAAGACCGGAAATGGCAGAGGCCCGGACGGGCGGCTGGGATCTTTAGCTTTGTGAAGATGCCGGGTCAGACCACTCACCTTGGAAGGGAGGAATGATGATCGAGATTAGCTGGTTGGGTAGAGGTGGACAAGGTGTAAAAACGGCCGCCCTCCTCTTTACGGAAACCGTGATTCACGAGGGGAAATATTGTCAGGGTTTCCCTGATTTCGGTCCTGAGAGAAGTGGCGCGCCAGTCAAGGGATACAATAGGATTGATGACAAGGAGATAAGAATCCATTCCAGGATCGAGAATCCTGACATAGGCGTCGTTCTTGATCCTTCTCTTATGGGCAAGGTTGATATCCTTGCAGGACTTAAGGAAGGCGGTACTCTCCTTATCAATACCGACAAGGACCCTGGCGCTATTGCGAAGATACTAGGACTCACCGGAAGAAAGGTGTTCACTGTCAACGCCACTGGGATAGCGCTCAAAGAGATTGGCCGGCCGATTCCGAATACGCCCATGATGGCCGCTCTCGCCAGGGTCACCGGAGTCATCAAGCTCGAAACTCTGGCAGGCCTGGTCAAGGAAAAATTCGCCGGGAAGTACTCTGACAAGGTAATAGAAGGAAACTTGAGGGCACTTGAGAGGGCCTATAAGGAGGTAAAAGGGAATGCTTGACAAGCTGAAGGGATGGAGGGAACTCCCGCTTGGATGCGTCATAGAAAAAGCCGGGAATTCTGATGCCTATGAGACAGGTTCATGGAGGACTTTCAGGCCGGTCCTTGACACTGAGAAGTGCACAACCTGCCTTTTGTGCTGGATCTATTGTCCGGATTCATCGGTTCGCGTGAAAGACAGCAAGGTCGTCGGTTTCGACCTCAACCACTGCAAGGGCTGCGGCATTTGTGCTCAGGAATGCCCCCCGAAGATAAAAGCGATTTCGATGAAGCTGGAAAGTGAATTTGAATGAGACGTTGTGGCGGTATGACTCATCGAACCCCTCCGTCACCTTGGTCCTCTCCCTTGGGGGGAGAGGTTGGTGAGGGGGAATTCTGGTCGCGCGAATGCGGCCGCTGTAAATCGGTCGTGCGGGGAACCAAACGCTACGGTCAGATTCATCGTGCTTAGCAGTAAGTCGGAATAAAGCAGAACGTATAGGGAGGAAACGTGAGAAAGATTCTTTCGCTTACGGGTAATGAGGCAGTCGGAGAGGCAATAAGACAGCTTGAGCCAGATGTTGTCGCGGCCTACCCGATAACTCCTCAGACTGAGTTAATGGAGAGATTTGCCCAGTACGTAGCTGATGGAAAGGTTCAGACAGAGTTTGTGCTTGTCGAATCGGAGCACAGCGCCATGAGCGCCTCTATCGGCGCGTCACTTGCAGGTGCAAGATCGATGACTGCGACATCAGCGAATGGTCTTGCTCTCATGTGGGAAGTCCTCTATGTGGCATCCGGCAATAGATGCCCCATAGTGATGGCTGTTGTCAGTAGGGCGTTGAGTGGGCCCATCAATATCCACTGCGACCACAGCGACTCCATGGGCGCGAGAGACACGGGTTGGATCCAGCTTTTCTCAGAGAGTGCTCAGGAAGCGTACGACAATATGATTCAGGCGACAAAAATCTCCGAATCACAGGATGTTCTTCTTCCCACGATGGTGATGCTTGACGGATTCATAACGAGCCACACTGCCGATAGAGTAGAAGTTCTTGATGATGCGGAGGTTAAGAAGTTTGTAGGCGAATTCAGGCGCAAATACTCTGTGATCGATGTGGACAACCCGGCTACGTTCGGTGCGCTTGATCTTCAGGACTACTATTTCGAGCACAAAAGGCAAGTCGCTGAGGCCGTGAGCCAATCAACGAAGAGAATCCTGAGCGTTTCGGAAGAGTATGGGAAGCTCACTGGAAGGAAGATGGCTCTTTTTGAAAGCTACAGGATGGATGACGCCGAGACCGGAATAATCGTTCTTGGGTCAACAGCAGGGACAGTCAAGGTCGTAGTCGATGAGCTGAGGGCTGAAGGAAAGAAGGTTGGGATGATCAAGCTGAGAGTCTTCAGACCTTTCCCCGGGGACCTTCTGGCATCCAGTATTTCCCATCTCAAGGCGGTTGCTGTTCTTGATAGGTCACACACGTTTGGCGGCCCGGGCGGCCCCGTTTTCACGGAAGTCAGAGCATCTGCCTACGGAAAAGTGAGAAACGTTCCCATCATCAACTATGTCTACGGTCTTGGTGGAAGGGATATTTCGATCGGGGACATAAAGAATGTATACAAAGAGCTCGAAGGCATCGGGAAAGCCGGAGAGCCACTTACCCGGTTTGAGTTTCTGGGAGTGAGGGAATAGAGGAAGGAGAGAAAATGATTTCGCTAAAAGAAAGTTCTAAGAAAGAAGACCTGCTGGCAGGAGGTCACCGTGCCTGCGCCGGCTGTGCGATGACAGTGATCGTGCGGCAGATACTGCTTGCAGCGAAGGAACCGGTCGTTGTGGGTTGCGCAACAGGATGTCTCGAGGTCACAACGACAATCTTTCCCTATACAGCATGGAAGACTCCATTTGTCCATAGCGCGTTTGAGAATGTCGCTGCCACAGTTAGCGGAATTGAGTCTGCCTATAGGGCGCTCAAGAAAAGGGGAAAGGTCACAAAGGATATCAAGTTCATCGCTTTTGGCGGCGACGGCGGCACGTATGATATCGGGATCCAGGCATTGTCGGGGGCGCTCGAGAGAGGGCACAACATGCTCTATGTATGCTACGACAATCAGGCCTACATGAACACCGGGACCCAGCGTTCCGGCTCAACACCCATCGGAGCGCATACCAGCACCACACCCAAGGGTGATGTCATCATGGGAAAGCAGCAGCACAGGAAAGACCTTACAGGAATCGTTGCGGCGCACAATATTCCATACGTGGCGCAGGCATCTCCCAGCAACTGGCAGGACCTGATGAAAAAAGTCGAAAAGGCACTTTCAGCGAACGGGCCATCGTTCATGAACATTGTTTCATCATGCCACAATGGCTGGAAGTTTCCGGCGGAGCTGAGCATAGAAATGTGCAAGCTAGCTGTGGAGACCTGCTATTGGCCGCTTTTTGAGATTGAGGAGGGGACGTACAAGCTGACGCACAAGCCCAGGATTAAGAGACCCATCGAGGACTGGGTTAAACCGCAGGGAAGGTTCGCTCACCTCTTCACGCCCGAAGGAAAGCAGCTGCTTGAGCGGCTTCAAAAGGATGTTGACAAGGCCTGGGATAATCTTCTCATCAGGTGCGGTGAGGTCGAGCTCGCCGCAAAATAGGTGACTGTCACTATTTTGATGAAACGAGAAGTAGTGAAATTCCTTGCCACGGGAGTCTATGCCGGCTATTTCCCCGTAGCGCCTGCGACATTCGGAAGTCTCATCTGTCTCATCCTGGTCTGGTTTCTCTTTCCATACCTCATGGACATCTACTTGCCCGTCATGCTTGCAGTCTGTGTCATTGCCATCGTTTTCGCTTCCCTCGGCGAGCGATACTTTGGAGAAGACGGGCACAAGATCGTGATTGATGAGTTTGCAGGCATGATGGTGAGTCTCTATGCACTGCCCAGGAGTTTTCCAATCTATCTTCTTGCATTCTTCCTTTTCAGGATTTTCGACATAGCAAAACCTTTTCCGGCAAGACGCTCTGAGAATTTGCCTTCCGGGCTCGGAGTTACTGCCGATGACCTCGTGTCCGGGCTCTATGCGAATCTTGTGGCGAGAGCGATTCTTCTCTTGCGATAGAGATGTCCCTCTCCAATTCTTGGGACTGTCACGTAGTCTCCCTCTCCCCTCCGGGGAGAGAATGAGGTAGTCACTTATCTGTCCTTGGGAGCTGCCACGTAGTCTCCCTCTCCCCTTTGGGGAGAGGGTCAGGGTGAGGGGTCCTCATGAACGGTGAAATCATAACAATCGGAAACGAAATCCTCATCGGCGAGACGCTCGACACGAATTTCACGTTTATCGCGAAGGCCTTGAGGCAGGTGGGAGTCCGTGTCCTCTGGCACACCACAGTCGGAGATGATGGGGATAAGATTTGCGAAGCACTGAGACTTGCTATTTCGAGAGCCAATATCGTTGTTGCCACAGGCGGGCTTGGCCCAACCCCGGACGATGTGACAAGAAAATCTCTTGCCACTGTGATGGACACTCAGCTTGTTCTCAACGATGAGATTCTGGAGAGAATAAAGACGCGATTCATGACACGCGGCCTGGAGATGCCTCCCATGAATGAGACCCAGGCCCTCGTGCCGAGAGGGGCAACTCTGATTGAAAACAAACAGGGGCTCGCTCCCGGCCTTTTCTTCGAGGTCGGAAAAGCAAGACTCTTCATTCTTCCCGGCGTGCCCTTTGAGATGGAGCAAATGATGGAGGATTTCGTCCAGCCCAGACTCCGTGAGCTCAAGTTGGGAACGATAGAAGAGCTCACCATCAGGACTACCGGCATCCCTGAGTCTGCGATTGCGGAACGACTCAAGGAGTTCTCGGGAAAGATCGAAGGATTTCCTGTTTCGTTTCTTCCCAGCGTCGATGGCGTTGACCTGAGAGTCACCATGGCCAGCTTGCCGGGAACGGACACGGAGAAGATTAAGGAAAAGATAAGAAGCGCAGCGCGGGAGAAGCTTGGAGACTTGATATATGGTGAGGGCAAAGTAAGGATGGAGGAGGTAGTCGGCGGGATTCTCTCCAGGCAGAAGAGACGGCTTGCGGTTGCCGAATCCTGCACTGGAGGACTGATTTCATCGAGGGTTACATTTGTTCCAGGAAGCTCGGACTACTTTGAGCGCTCAGTTGTGTCTTACTCCAACAGGGCGAAAGTGGAGCTTCTCAAAGTTCCCGAAGAACTCATTGCCCAGAATGGCGCTGTCAGTGACGAGGTGGCGCGTTCCATGGCAGAGGGGATAAGGAAAGAGGCCGGGGTTGATTTGGGACTTTCTGTGACGGGAATCGCAGGTCCTGCAGGTGGGAGTGAAGAGAAACCGGTCGGGTTAGTCTTCCTGGCTGTCTCATCAATACATGAGACGAGAAGCGAGAAACATATCTTCTCCGGCGAGAGGAGAAATATTCAAAGAAGAGCGGCACAGGCTGCTCTTGATCTTCTCAGAAGGTTTCTTATCTCTTAAGGTGATTTATTTAGAGGCCAACGCATGAGAACTTTTGTTGCAGTCTTTTTCCCAAGTGAAATCAACACAAAGCTGTCGCGGCTAATCCACGATCTATCACGGGAAGCGATCGGCGTCAAATGGGTCGAGGGAGAAAACCTGCACATGACGCTCAGATTTCTTGGAGAGATGAACGAGAGCGACCTGGGGAAGCTTTCCGGGCTTGCGTCAGCGACAAGTCAGAAAGTGAGAAGCTGCACCGGGAGACTATCAGGACTGGGTGCTTTCCCTTCACTTGAAAGACCGAGGGTCTTCTGGGTCGCCATGAAAGAAGGCGGCACTGAGCTTATTGACTTGAGCCAGGAGCTCGAAAGAGGGCTGGTCGAAGCTGGATTCGGGAAGGCAGACAAGCCTTTCAAGCCACACCTCACTATTGGAAGAGTCCGCGTCCCCAAAGGGATTGATGCCTTAGCTCAGAAGGTTAGGAAGATGGAATTCGAAACGGAAGGCTTTCCAATAGATTCTTTCTCAATCGTAAAAAGCACTCTCACGGGAAAAGGGCCGATTTATACGAAGCTCTCGACCTTCAAGCTTCTCTTGTGAGGAAAACCATCTTGCCTCTCAGACGATCCCGCGTTGACGGCATGGCTGATGCCTATTGAAACTCTCCTCCTGATTTGTGTTGGAATTCTGATCGTTGCTTTTTTCTACTCCTCGGTTGGACAGGCAGGGGCGTCAGGCTACATCGCAGTGATGACATTATTTGGGCTTGCCCCGGCAGTCATCAAGCCGGCGGCCCTTCTCCTCAACATCTTGGTGGCATCTCTTGCCGCGTGGCAATTCTGGAGAGCTGGTCACTTCTCCTGGAAGCTATTCTGGCCATTTGCGCTATCTTCCATTCCTTTTGCCTTTCTCGGGGGCTATCTGAATTTGCCAGCCCTGGTATTTAAGATCGTTCTCGGCACAGTTCTTCTATATTCCGCCGCCTGTTTCATTATCCGTCCCAAGGGACAAGAAGAAACTCATCTTCCCCGAAAGCCGATTGCCTTGTCCATTGGAGCAGGGCTAGGTCTTCTATCAGGACTGACAGGTATTGGCGGAGGGATCTTTCTGATGCCGCTTGTGATTCTCGTGCGTTGGGCACGCACTAGGACTGCATCGGCCATTTCTGCACTCTTTATTCTTGTCAATTCGATCTCCGGGCTGCTCGGGAACATCAGCAGTACTAAGCACCTTCCTTCCTTTGCTCTGCCTTTTGCAGCTGCCGCAATCTTGGGCGGGTCCGTCGGTTCCTACTACGGAAGTCATCGGTTTTCACCTCTCCTCATCAGAAGGCTTCTTGCCGTCGTTTTGACAATTGCAGGTTTCAAGCTGATCTTCGCCTAGCGAGTGTGAAGGTTCCCGGAAGAGATGTTTTCCCATCACTGAACTGCTTGACACTTTTCCTCCACTGAGCGATTGTGTATTTCACAAAAGGAGGGCGTACATGGCAACCATTACAGTGATAGTTGGAGAGCCGCCATACGGAAAAGAGCGAGTGTACACGACACTGAGATTCGTGCTGACCGCACTTCACGAGGGCCATGCCGTGAATCTTTTTCTTATCGAAGACTCTGTTCTTGCGCCGAAAAAAGGGCAGAAACCCTCTGAAATGCCGGGCGTCCTGGATGAGAAGATGCCTAATTGCGAGGAGCTTGTGAAGGCAGCCATCAAGGCTGGTGCCAAGGTCAAGATCTGTGGCAACTGTGCGTTAGAACGATCCCTGAATCAAGGCGACCTCGTGGAGGGAGTCGAGGTTGCCTCGATGAGGGACTTCGTGCGGTGGGTTCTGGAGTCCGACAAAGTTGTGTCTTTCTAAACGGAAGAAAAAGAAAAATAGTGACAGTCACCTATTTCCGAGAAAAATAGTGACAGTCACCTATTTCCAAATGATTTCTTATGAAAATCATTGACCTACAGGATGAATACAAGCAGCTCTATTGCGAGTGCCTCGAAGACTGGTCAGATGACATCAAAGAAGCTGGTGATCATAAGCTCAGATGGTGCGAGAGAATGAAGGACAAAGGGTTGCGTGTGAAGCTTGCTCTCGACGACAACGGACAAGTCGGTGGAATGATCCAATATGTTCCCATCGAGTATTCATCCGCAGAAGGCGAAGGTCTCTATTTTGTCAACTGCATTTGGGTTCACGGCCACAAGAAGGGACGGGGGAATTTTCAGAAGAAGGGGATGGGAAAGGCGCTGCTCCGGAGCGCCGAAGATGATGTGAAGAGCATGAATGTGAATGGGATGGTGGCATGGGGCTTGATATTGCCATTCTTCATGCGCTCATCCTGGTTCAAGAAGCATGGATACAAGAGAGTCGACCGCGATGGGATAATGGAGTTGGTCTGGAAACCGTTGGCCGCTGATGCGAAACCTCCAAAGTGGATACGGAAAAGGAAGAAACCTCAGCTTGAACCCGGAAAAGTAACTGTTACCGCTCTCTTAAACGGGTGGTGCCCTGCCCAGAACATGGCTTATGAACGCGCAAAACGGGCATGCGGGGAATTCGGCGACAGCGTGGTCTTCAGGCCAATCGATGCGTTTGACAGAAATGTTTTTCTGGAATGGGGACAGTCAGACGCTCTTTTCATAGACAAGAAACAAGTGCGGACAGGCCCCCCGCCTTCCTACGAAAAGATACGAAGGCTCATCGAGAAGAAAGCGAAGAGAGTCTCGGGACGCGCATAAGGCGAAGCAGTCGTGCCGTGTCACCGATGCCGGCTTTAGCCGCCGGGCCGCACTACCCATTTCTCGATCTATCTCTTTCTGTTTAAGCAAAGTCAATATGTCCCCTTAACTGCAAAGGGAAAATGTCCCCTTTG